>JAHJMX010000116.1 GCA_018821175.1 Patescibacteria group bacterium | reverse complement strand
GAAGAAATCAGATTTTTATATTGAGTACCCATAATTTAGGTTTAAAAGTTTACAGTAATTGAATACATTATTAACTATAGTTTAATTTTTGTAAAGAACAGTCTCATTGCTTTACGTGGATTGAAGGATTTGTTAAACTATAAGTAGGTTTTAGAGATTCTTGGTCTTATGATCAAGAAAAGAGAGAGGCTTCGCGAAAGAGTGTCTGTTCGAAAGAATTGGCACTCTTTCTCTTTTTGGCTATAATCTTTCACGAAGAATGCTTATATCTATTAAAATATGACATCATGAATTTGCCTAATAAATTAACTTTAACACGGCTTTTAATAACAATACCTGCAATTACTGTTCTTTTTATGCCAATCCCTAACAATAAATTGATTGGTATTGGATTTTTTGCCATTGCTAGTATTACGGATCTTCTTGATGGATATATTGCTCGTAAACATAATTGCGCAACTAAACTAGGTGCATTTTTTGATCCACTAACAGATAAAATTCTAAACAATTCACTTCTTATTACTTTGCTTTATTTAGACGTTTTCCCTTTGTGGATTGTACTCGCGATTTTTATTAGAGAACTTTTCTTCGATGCATTTTATAAGCTTGCGGTTTTGAATAATGTTTTCATAAAAGCTAATTACCCTGGAAAAATAAAATCACTTTTTCTCGTATTTGGGATTTTGATTGGAGAACTTTATTTAGCCATGAATGATGGCTTAAATGTCTTTAATTTAGAAGCTATATATGTTCAAAACGTTGCATATATTGCCCTGATTATTTCATTTATCGTTGGATTCGTAGGAACAAATATGATTTTACAGAATGTTTGGGAAGATATTGTTGGGAAATATGAAATTTAATTTGGAGTTAAGCGTAAATTAAAAAAAATCCATCTATCAATAATTGTAAATGGATTTTTTCAAATTGTTTTGGTTGCGGGGGCAGGATTCGAACCTGCGACCTCCGGGTTATGAGCCCGACGAGCTGCCACTGCTCTACCCCGCGTTAGGCTTATGCATTATAAGAGCTGAGTTCCAAAAGTCAAGAAAACCTTCAATCTAACGGAGAGGATTCTCTTCAAATATAAATAATTGCCATTTTTCGATATTAGACATCCCGCTATAATCTCTTTCCCCAAATGAATCATAATCAAAAGAAGCTTCATCATCTAATTTACCGCTATTTGAAGCAATAATTATTACATCTTCGCCTGGATTTACAAGGCCTTTGTTTTGTTTTAAAATTTTATCGATATAGGCATCTGAAGTAACATAATCATATTCATCAAACAAGGCTGTATTTTCTTTATCAATTCTTTCATTCTCACGTTCAAAATCTTTAATATAAATGTCGATTTGATAACTCTTGTAAAATGCTAAAGTTAGCGAATACAAAAGGTAGGCACTCATGAGAATCAGTCCGATAATCACAAAATTAGTAAAATTTGATGGTTGATCGCTTTTTGGTTGCATGATATGTATTTATTAGCAAAATGATATTATCATATTATGATGAAAGAAAAAATCTATTGTATTGGAATTGGTGGGATTGGTTTGAGCGGACTTGCTCAAATCTTGAATGAACAGGGGAATGAAGTGTCTGGATCTGACATGGAAAATTCAGAGATTCTTGAAGAAATGCGCAAAAAAAACATGGAAATTTTTATTGGTCATGATGAGAATTATTTAAAAAATGATGTGAATCGTGTGATTTATTCTTCAGCGATTCCAGATACAAATCCAGAACTACAAAAAGCAATAAGACTTGGCAAAAAAATGCAGACTTTCCCACAAGCCGTAAAAGAATTTACTGAAAATCTATATACTATTGCGATTTGTGGAACTCATGGAAAAACAACGACAACTGCTTTTGTATCACTTGCACTTTTAGCTGGGGAAAAAGATCCAACTGTAATTATTGGTTCTAAGTTAAAAGAATTCGGCAACAAAGGATATCGTGTTGGTAATGGTGATTTCTTTGTAGTTGAAGCTTGTGAGTATAAGAGAAATTTCCTTAATTATTCACCAAATATAATCGTTTTAACTAATTTAGAAGCAGAACATTTGGATTATTTTAAGGATCTTGAAGATTACAAAAACGCATTTAAAGAGTTTATTGCAAAATTACCAGCAGACGGATTTTTGATTGCAAATATTGACGATGCAAATGTCATTGATGTTATTAAAGATTTTCATGGAAATTTAATAACTTTTGCATCTAATAATCATAGTGCGGATTTTATCCTTGATGAAAATAAAATAATAAAGAACGAAAATGAATTTGGAACTATTGAATTACAAATCCCTGGAGATTTCAATAAAATGAATGCTCTTTGTGGGCTTATAGTAGGTCAAATTACTAATGTTGACAAGTCTCTTGTCCTAGAACAATTCAAGGAATTTACTGGGACTTGGAGACGTTTTGAAATCCTTGGTGAGTTAGCAGGAATGAAAGTTATTAGTGATTATGCACATCATCCTACTGCAATTACTAAAACGCTTGCAGCAGCAAAAGATAAATATCCAGACAAGAAAATTTGCTGTATTTTTCAACCACATCAATACAATCGAACAAAGAAATTCTTGCCAGAGTTTGGGAAAGCTTTTCTAAGTGCTGATATAGTTATTATCCCAAATATTTATAAAGTGCGTGATAAAAAGGAAGATATCGAAGCTGTTTCTGAAGATTTGTTGATCGAAGCAATTGAAAAAGCCGGAACAAAAACATTTAAAATAAAAGAATATAGTGAAATTAAAGAATTCTTAATTCATCATAAAAATGAAATCGATATTATTTTTGTAATGGGAGCAGGGGATATATGGCATCTTGGAGAATATCTACTGAGCTAGTTAGCTTAAATTCTTTTCCAAATTGTCCCATTGCTTGAATCTTCTAAAATGATTCCTTTAGATTTCAATTGATCACGAATTTCATCTGATTTAGCCCAGTCTTTGTTTAAACGAGCGTCTTCACGTGCTTTAATTAAAGCCTTAATTTCATCATCAATTTCATCGTCAATTTTTGGAACTATCAAAGCAAATACAGTATCAATTGCATTCAAATATTCCATCAAAGCTGATTGATCAGCGCTAGATAACTGATTTGCTTGCAAAAAAACATTTACATTTTTGATTAAATCAAACACTGCGGCAATTGCTCCTGAAGTTTCGAAATCATCATCCATACTTGTTTCAAATTTCTCTTTAGATTGGGCGATAAATTCTTTGATTTCGTTATGCAATTGCCCATTAATCTTATCTCGCCTAATCATTTTTACAAAATCATGTATACGTACCAATGTGTTTTCTGCTTGTTTTACCAAATCATCTGTAAAATTAATTGGCGATCTATAATGTGTTTGCAAATATAAAAATCTAATAATTTCACCAGAATATTGATTAAGCAAATCTCTCAAAGTAATGAAGTTGCCAAGTGATTTTGACATTTTTTCTTCATTAATATTAATAAATCCATTGTGCATCCAGTAATTTGCAAAAGGTTTTCCAGTTGCAGTTTCGCTTTGTGCAATTTCGCATTCATGATGGGGGAATGTTAAATCAGCTCCACCACCATGTATATCAAAACTTTCTCCGAATAAAGTCATACTCATTGCACTGCATTCGATATGCCAACCTGGACGACCTTTGCCCCAAGGACTATCCCAAGCAGGTTCTCCTGGTTTAGCTTTTTTCCATACGGCAAAATCTTGTGGATTTTTCTTTTTTTCATTTACTGCAACGCGCGCGCCCATTTGTAAATCTTCGAGATTTTGACCAGAAAGTTTACCGTATTGTGGAAATTTTTTGATATCGAAATACATACCGTCTTCAAGTTCATAAACCGCATTTTTTTCTTTTAAATCTGTTATTAAATTGAGAATTGCCCCAATATATTCTGTTGCTTTTGGATGAGTGGTCGCTTCCATTATTTTTAAGCGCGCATAATCCTCTTTGTACATCGGGATAATTTCATCAGCAAGCTCTTGCACGCTAATTCCACGTTCATTCGCCCTATTGATCATTTTATCGTCAATATCCGTATAATTCGAAACAAAATTCACATCAAATTTGCGGTAAATAAAATATCTTCTAACTATATCAAAAGCTGTTGCACTACGTCCGTGCCCAAGATGAGCTTTATCATAAACAGTTGGCCCACATAAATAAAAATTCACTTTACCCTCATTTATTGGTTTAAATTCCTCTTTCCTTCTGGTTAACGTGTTATATATGTGAATCATATTAGTGAAATTTTATAAAATAATCTTCAACAAAAGCTCTGAAATAAAATTGATAACAAGAAGGGCTACGATTGGAGAAATATCAATCATTCCAAGTCTTGGGACAATACGTCTAAAAAATGAAAGGATAGGCTCAGTAACCTCAAATATAATCCCAGTAAATCCTCCAGTAGGTTTAACTGGCTGAATCCATGACATTATCACGCGAATTAAAATCGCAAGCCATATCAGCTCCGAAAATATCGCAACAAACTGTGCTAAGTAATATCTAATTTCCATCTTTTAAATCTTAATAAAATCTAAACATTCGATAGAAATTCTAGCATACTTTTATGCTAATTAGCAGTTTTTTTATTAAATTTGAAGTAAATTTGAGATAACACAATGGACATCAAGATAAACCAAAATACTTCAGGTCCAGATGAACTCATTTCAGGAGCAACTGGTCGTAAATTAGCTCCTTCTATTTCTCCATCAGGTTGGACAAACATGGTTGCAGCCATACTAAATGGGACACTGCTTGTAATCGTACTTCTATTTTTGCTCTCGTGGTTGTTTTTATCAACCGCAGTTATAGCGAAATAATATTCAGTTCCATTTGTTAAATTTGGCACGTACCAAGTTGTTTTAGCAGTTGATGTTGTAACGCTCATATT
Organism: Patescibacteria group bacterium; assembly: GCA_018821175.1. Taxonomy (GTDB): domain Bacteria; phylum Patescibacteriota; class Gracilibacteria; order UBA1369; family PNNO01; genus JAHJMX01. Next base: position 5,013 of record JAHJMX010000116.1, on the reverse strand, counting down.
CAAATTCACAGGATCAATCCCATAATAAATTTTGTAATTACTAAGTTCAACTTCGCTTTGAGCAGCTTCCCAATTCAAAGTTACTTTTTGATCTGAAGCATTAGCTCTAACACCAAATACATCGCCAGGAATTGAATTAAGCCCTGTATTGTCATTTACTTCATTCCCAGAAACGATTACATCATCTTCGATAATTGTAGTCCCTCCATCGGCATTAATTTGTATTGTAATTACACTTTCATAACTTCCTTCATTTCCAAGTTCATCAACCAAAATAATATCTACAGGATAAATACCGGCTTCCATTGGGGCTTGAATAGAAGCTGTATATTTTGATGCATTATTTGGATCTTGTTCAAGTTCAGCAATATCTACATTGAAAACAACTGCTCCTTGATAAACATCAGTTTCAGAAGTTATTGTGATTTCAATAATATCTCCAGTTTTAATTCCTTTTGAAGGGAAATACGTAATATCTTCAACTTCTGGTGGAAGGGTATCTATATAAAAAACTACTTCATTAGAAGTTCCTTGGATAGTCCCTCCAGCATCAAGTGCAACAACGAACATTTCATGCTTTCCTTCTCGCAAAAGAGTTGGTTTAAATGAAAAGGTTTTGTCACTTTCTACTTTAGTTGTCCCAATAGTTTGATCATTATCAAAAATTTGAATATTTAAATTTGAAGCAGGAGCAACCCCAGTAATTTCAAGTTGGCTATTTCCATAAGTTCCTGAACTCGGACTAGTGATTGCAAGTTCTGTGTTTGTACTCGTACTACTGGTATGGATTTCACCAGTTGGAGTGTTAGTGCCAGCACCCACTGAAACTGTAATTTCTCCACGGATACTAAAATCACTCAAATCAGTTGCGATAATTTTATAAGATCCTTCTTGTGAAAAATTTAGTGAACTAACCCCACTGAAAGTGTGACGTCCAGCATCTAGATCCATATCAAAAGTATAATCATTTGGAAGCGATGCATAAACGCCGTTTGGCCCTTCTGTTGAAAAATGAACTGTACCGGTATAATTAGGGACTACTGTTGATTCATTGTCGTATGCAACTAAATCAAGAGTTACGTCAGAATTTGGTGCAATGGTAGAAGGTAAATTCTCGAAAACAAGAGTGAAAACTTCTCCAGCATCAGCATAAGCTGAAGGATAATCACCTCCAACATTTGCTAATCCTTTGTAAACAACTTCAAGTCTTTCAGATAAGATCGTATTTGAAGTAGTATCTATAAATGAATAGATTGAAAGTCCATTAGACGTTGATGATAAAGCAAAAACAATACTTCCGTTTTCATCTGTATAACTTTTTTTCGAAACACATGTCGAGAGATCTTCCGATCGACTTGGAATTACTTCTACGATATGCCCTTGAATTGGATTTCCAACTCCATCTTTTAAATTTACAGTTGCGAAAATTTTGTCCCTTCCATCAGCTTTTGCCACTAATTTAGATGCTTCAATTTTAGAATTCATAATTGAAATTTCATCTGCAAATACAGTGAAAGTACTTTCTGGCCCCACATTTCCACCTTCTAACTTTGCAGAAACTTTATAATCTCCAGCTTGTTTTGTATGATAATCATATAAATCGAACTCTGCTACACCCTTATCGTCTGATTCAACTGCAATTTCGAGCTTTGATCCATCTGGTTTTATAATATTGAAAACTACATTTTTATTTGGCAAAGTTTTTGATGAATAGATTGATGCACTGTATCCAGCGATAGTATCCATTCCATATGCCTCTATTGTGAAAGGTGATGCCGCATTTGCAATTGCAGCAAAAGATAAACTTGCAAGCAATGACGTTATTATAGAGATAGCCAAGATTTTAACTGTATTTTTCATTTTTGTTTTGATCAAATTGTATATTTTATATTTGAATTCATAGCCCCTCTTTTAGGATTTGATCTTCTAAGGTCTAAAATTCCTTATATTATAGCAAAAAAAGCCGGAAATATCAAAGTAAAGTGTGTGGATTAGTTTTGATTGAGTTTACTTAACATTTTTGCTAATATCCTTTCGTGTATTTTCGCATAACAAAAAGCAAAAGTCTGGATGATGCGAAATCCATACGGATGAATGAAACTCACACTTAAAAATATGTTCATGAATACAAATCCTTTTATGAAAAAATCTAAAATAATATTTTCAACGCTAATTCTTTCTACGCTCGTATTAGCTAATTTAAATTTCGTTGCATTTGCACAATCTGCAGAAGAAATATCTGATACTACAATCACCGATGAGGCAATTAATGAAACTGTTTTTACTGCAGTAATTACTTCTGTAAATAGTATTGAGATAAACAAAAATATAATTTTTGACGCAAGTAAAACACTACATCCTGATAGCCAAAAAGAGCTTAAATACAAGTGGGATTTTGGCGATGGAAACAAAAAAGAAGGTGTAGAGGTAGTTCATAATTATACAACATTAGGACAAAAAACTGTAAGTTTGGAAGTATTTGATGGATCTGAAACAAGCACTATTACGAAAGAGATTTTTGTACATCAGAAGATCATAATGTTCATCACAGATCAGGTTAATTTGAAAGAAAGAATTGAGGGATTCAAGAATTATGCACGTGATAGAGATGTTGAAGTCATTATGATAGAAAGTTATGAAAGTGCGACAGAATTTATATCTGGAGAAATTTTAGGAAGAAAATTGAGCGAGGAAATTGCAAATTTAAAAAGAATTGATGCAATCGTTGTATGGACTAATGGAGATGCTGGTATGAATGCTCTTTCTAGTATTAAGCAGCAACAAGATAGTTCTGGGGAGGCAACGTTAACTTTTGACAATAAAACTATCCTTGTTTTGACTCATGGAGATACTAAGGTTGGCCAAATTCAACGTCAATATGAGCTTTTAAAGCCTAAAAATATAGTTATCGCAAAAGAAGCAGCGATATATCCATTTATCGATAGCCCTGACAATGAAACTTTTTTGCTTAGAATGAAAGATGATGGATATGAATATTCGCTTGCTAATGCTTCTACAGGGAAATTGCAACTATGGAATTTTATGTCATATTTCGTTAATTACTTGGTTGACAGCGGAATTCCAGCTAATACAGTTGTTTTGATTTTATTACTGCCAATAATTGCAACAATAGTTGCTTTTATGAAACAAGTCGTTGGGCTAACTACATTTGGTGTTTATACTCCATCAATTATTACACTTTCATTTTGGATTCTCGGATTGAAATTTGGGATCACAATGATATTAATGATATTTTTAGTAGGAGCTGCTATGCGCTATTTACTAAAGCAATATAGACTTTTGTATATACCGAAAATGGCGATAGTTTTCAGTGCGGTGTCTTTAATAGTTCTTGCAATGTTAATTATTTCAATTCGATTTAAATTGTTTGATGCTCAGTTTTTTTCACTTTCAATTTTCCCAATGTTGATTTTGGCTACCCTAACTGAGAAATTCGTTAATATACAAAGCAATAAGGGGTTTTTACGTGCACTGGTTTTAAGTTTAGAAACAGTATTTGTATCAATAATTGCATATCTCGCAATTGATGCATTGAAAGGATTTATTTTGATATATCCAGAAATTATATTAGCCACAATATTTATAAATATATTTTTAGGAAGATGGACTGGGCTCAGAATCGTGGAATATGTTAGATTCCGAGATGTATTAAGGCATGTGGAAGAAGAATAATCACATATAATTTATGTTGTTTTTTAATGAAAAAGGATTATTAGGATTAAATGCAAGAAATCTCTTGTATATACGTCCATATAATCAAAAGAAAACCATCCAATTAGCTGATGATAAGATTAAAACAAAGAAATTTTTGTCAGCTAGAGGCATATCTGTGCCAAAACTTTATGCTGAAATTCGCACAAAACATGATCTTAATAAATTTGACTTCAATTCTCTGCCATCTGCCTTTATTGTAAAGCCAAATCATGGATTTGGTGGTGAGGGAATTATCCCGATTATAAACAAAAGGGATGGATATTGGGTTACATCTTCTGGAACAAAGATTCAGCACGATGAATTCAAAGATCATATTGCAGATATTTTAGATGGACGATATTCAATTTCAAATGTAGGGGATACAGCCTTTTTTGAACAATTGATTGTCTCTCATGACAGTATTGGAAATTATTCCTATAAAGGCCTGCCTGACATAAGGGTAGTTGTTCACAATTTAATCCCAGTTATGGCAATGTTGCGGCTTGCTACTGAAGAATCTGGAGGAAAGGCGAATTTACACATGGGGGCTATTGGTGTTGGGATTGATATTGCAAAAGGGGAAGCAACATATATTTCATATAAAAATCATATTATTGATGAAGTTCCTGGAGTTGGTCCAATTAAAGGGCTAAAAATTCCGTATTGGGACGATATTTTAATGATTGCATCCCAATGTCAATTAAACACCAACCTTGGCTATATGGCAGTCGATATCGCTATAGATAAGACGAGTGGACCTGTCCTGATTGAGATCAATGCTCGTGCTGGACTTGGTGTGCAAATTGCAAATTTAGCACCACTTCGAAGAAGACTTCAAAGAATTGAAGGGGTTAAAGTTACTACTCCGGTTAAAGGGATTAGAATTGCAAAAGATATGTTTGGGAATGTAGTTGAAAAAAATATTGAACATCTTTCAGGAAAAACAGTGGTTGGAATTGAAGAGATGGTTGAAATTATAATGAAAGATGGAGTAAGTCGTGTTTCTGCAAAAATTGATTCTGGGCGTCAAAGAACCGTTATTGACGAGAAATTCGCGATAGAATCCGGACTTCTGGATAATGAAGAATATGGTTATGACGATGAAAAATCTACATTAAAACTAAAAATCGCAATAGAAGGAAAACGGATTCAAACAGTTGCCGATATTGAACGTATTTCAAAAAGTGATCATACTTTAATAATTGGAAGTCGTGATTTAAAGCAGTTTTTTATTGATCCTTCGAAAAAAATTGTACGTCCAGCTTTGCCATCTGGAAAAGGAGATATCAATAAAAATGT
>JAHJMX010000115.1 GCA_018821175.1 Patescibacteria group bacterium | reverse complement strand
ATTGGTTTGTCTGGATTGAAATTATTGAAATAATCAGCATCCATTAAATCATAACTCTTAGCGAAGCAAACATATTTTGTATACCATTCATTACTTGGCACATCCACGTATGGAGATGAATAACAAGCTGGGACATAAACATCCGAAGCTTCCAAGAAAATCTTAAGTAACTCAACACGATTTACTGTTTGAGCGGGACGGAATGCCCCATCTGGATATCCTTGAATAATTCTGTAATAAACAGCTGTTCTAAGATAGTTGTAATACCACTCATAACTTTGAACATCCCAGAAATTTATATTTGCATACATGCTAGAATAATCAAATCCTTCCAAAATAACTTTAACTGTTTCTGCACGATTAATTGATACATAAGGTCGGAATGACCCATCGCTATATCCATCAAAGATATTTTCTTCTTCAACGTATTCAATCGCATCACAATAAGGATCGTTTTGATCAACGTCGATAAATCCAGCGCATCTATCTTCTACATCAACGGTATGACTATCGTAGTTAACTTCAACGTCAATACGTTCAGAATCAGATCCTTTATCATTTGTAGCATAAATATAAAATTCATAATCATCCTCTCTTACATAATCACGATCATCATCTTTTCCGTTCCAAACATAATCATATGTTCCACTGCAAAGTCTGTCGTCGTTAAGAATTTCGCGAACAGTATCATTATCATAATCGCGAACCTCAATTGTGACATCAGCACATGTATTTAATCTGAAACTTAAACGAGTGTAATCGTCATATGGATCAAATGAATCATCTTCAACATCAACATTTGTGATGTAAGGAGTTGTATAACTACTAGTTCCACCAGTATCAACTCTAGTAAATGCACTCGCTGTATCAGATCCATCATCATTTACAGCTGTAATTTTGAAATAATAAGTCCCATCTTCAACTTCATCATTATAACGATCTTCTCCATCCCAATATAAACTATGTGTCCCACTGCATTGATATACATCATCTTTCAAAGTTACAACCAAATCATCATTGTCATCGTAAACTTTTACTGTAATGTCTGCACAAGTATCCAAAACATAAGTCAGTTCTGTTTCCTCGTTATCAGATGGGTCAAAAGTATAAGGATCAACATCAACATTTGTGATTTCAGGATAATCTCCACTATTATTACTATCATCAACAATACTTACAGTCTCAATTTCTGTGTCTGATCCATCGCTATTTTCTGCGTGAATTTTGATTTCATATTCTCCATTTGCAACAATATCGTTCCCGCTATTACGTCCATTCCAAATTTCTTGATGAGAACCTGAACATTGATAAGAATTTGTTCTTAATGTATCCACGTAAGCACCTGTTGATTGTTTATAAACAGTAACTGTTACGTAAGCACATGTATTTAAAGTATAATGAACAATAGTTTCTTCTCCTTCCGAAGGATCAAATTCTGTTGGTGAAGTATATGAATTGCTAATTACAGGATCATCTGTAACTACAGTCCCATAATCTACAACCACAGAGCCGGTTTCTTCATCATATCCATATGAATTTTCAGCTAAAATTTTATATGTATAAGTTCCTTCTGCAACAATTGCATTTGATGAATTACGTCCATCCCAATTAACTGAATGTACGCCAGCAACCATTGATAAATTAGTTGTAATCGTATCAATAAGTGAAGTTCCTTTGTAAATCTTAACGGTAACGTTAGATTGTGTATTTAAAGTAAATAAAATTGTTGTATCTTCATCATTTGGATCAAATGATGTTGGATTTGCTGAATCGTTTGTTATTACAGGAATAGTCCCTGATGGAGTCCCGTCTTCAACGGTAATCGCTCCAATTTCCATATCGGCATCTCCACCTGATGTATTTGCCTCAATAACATATTTATACGAACCTGCAGTAACTAAACTGCCATTAGCATTTCGGCCATTCCAAGTCGCATAATATGATCCGGCATTTTTATTAGCATTAAGAATTTCTTTTACAAGAGACCCTGTAGCTGTTTGAATTTTCATAGTCACATAAGCATTTTCTGATAATGTGAAATGAATGTCTGTATCTTCACCATCTGATGGATCAAATGAAGTTGGAGTAGCGTAATCATTCGTAAGAAGGTCCTCATTAGGAATAATTGTGCTTCCACCAACATAATCCACTTTTATAATTTGATTTTCGAATATTGCAAAATCAGACCCGTAATAGAAAAGTTGCACTTCATATTCTTTTTCATCAACTTTATTTCCATCATTATCTGTACCATCCCATGTATATGCGTAACTTCCTGGCGCAACACCATAAGTCAAAGCCAATGTATTGATCGGGACATTGTTGTCCAAAATTTCTAGCGTAATATATCCGCTTTCTGTAAGTGTGAAATCAATATCAAGTGATTCTGTAGTCGGGTCAAAAACAGATTGCGAAACCCCGAAAGAACTAATACTTCCAGCAGCCATTACAACTACAGCATTTGCAGCAAATAATGTGAACGCAAAAGTCATCATCACCGCTGCAGTGAAAACGCGTTTTAGGTTTTTGTACATACTTGTATACATAAGATGATTGTTAATTAACTATTAATATATAAGTTGATTTTGCGGCTTACATTACAATTTCATTGAATCTTTTTATAGATCGAAATAGATAAAATTTGCCCGCAAAGGATGTGATTATAGTTCAAACTTGCAATCTTGGCAAGTGTTTTTTGTAGTATATAAGTATATTGCAAAAAAGGCCCATACTATGACAAGCATGAGCCCATAATTTATTTAGAGTTTTCTAAGCTTTATTCTTTTATATTCGCCGCAGCTTTCCCAAATGTCCAAATTCTATTAGCTGTAAAGCTCCAAACAAACACAATTGTAGAAGTTAACACTTTCGCGAATATTAATTGAAAAGCTAAAGATTGTGCAAATAAATGCATAAGTCCAAGATTAAGGGCCCAATCAACCATTGCTAGAAGAAGAAATTTCGTTGATTGTTCAGCGAAATCATGATTGCTATCTTTGAATGTCCAATATTTGTGCCAAAGGAAATTATGAATAATCATAACTCCAAATGAAATCCCGGCAGCAATTGTACTATAAACTCCAAATCCATACACAAGTAGAGAAAGAAGCCCTATATCAATCAAAATAAGACCCAAGATTGCAACCGATAGATAACGAAAGAAAATACGAAACTCTTTAGCTTTATTAATAACGAGATTTTTTATTTTTGATTTTTTATTAATAATGGATGATCCACGATCATGCATATTGTAACACATTTTTAGCTCTGCGTAAATCTAATGCGCGCATATATTTATATAGATATGCAGATATAAAGACCGGCTATAAAAGCCTCGTACCACAAAACTCATCCCAAGTTGAAAATTGCTTTAAAATTGCTTAGTGTTACAATTCAAAACAGTGATAATTTTATTTTTTAATTCAATCACTATGAGAAAAGCTTTAATCAGCATTTTCGGGATCATGTTACTCGTGACTTTCACGGCTTGCGGACAAGATCAAGGAAGTAACCCGACAAACAACGATGAAAACCAAGTTATACAAGAAGACGCACAAGAGGAAGGTGACATCGACCAAGAAATGCCAGACGAAGAAGGTGATGAAGGTGACATGCTCCCTCCAGAAGAAGGTGATGAAGGCGACATCGACCAAGACATAGGCGAAGAATCAGAAATCACAGAAGAGTCTAATCAACCCACAGAAGCTAAAACAATCGAAGAAATAGTCTTAGAAGATGGCATGTACATAGGGGTTTGGTCACGCATTAGCTCAACTTTGGACGGGGTTCCACAAGAAGCCGTATCAAGTACAATTAAAATGTCAAAATCTCAATATATTGCATCAACCTCATACTGTACAGTTGTTGGAGATCTATATGTAACTGGAGACACGATGGATATCATGATCACGCAAAATGGATGTGCAGGCGGAGGCCCAACTAACTATGTTTTTGCTTTTAGAATTGATGATGAAAGGGAAACTCTTACCCTTACAAACACACAATTTGGAGGAACAATGATTGAAGTTTATAAATTCGATAAAGACCTTGAAATAGACGAATTTGCAACAATGGAAAAAGACAGCGAATAATCAACGTATGATTTACATTTCAAAGCCATGACATTAAAAGTCGTGGCTTTTTTGCTATCAAAATTAAATGATCGGCACACCAATTTCCTTCATTGCCTGAGCAAAACGGAAAATCGGGAAACCAACAACATTGAAATAATCTCCTTCGATTTTTTCGATAAAAAGTGAGCCTACTCCCTGAATTGCATAACCAGCAGCAACCCCCTGCCAAGCCCCTATCTCAAGATATTTCTCTATTTCCTTATCCGACATTTTGGTAAAAGTAACTTTTGTAGATTCAAATGTTTGGATTTCCTTTCCAGAAGCATTATCAATCAAACAAATCCCAGTAATCACCTGGTGGGTCGTTCCATTCAAGAAATTAATCATTTCGCGAGCATGATTGAGATCTTCAGGTTTTCCCAAAACCCTCCCTTCATACTCACCTACCGTGTCCATTCCAATAATAATACTATTTTTATCGTGAAATTTCGCAGCAACATCTCTTGCCTTTTCAGTCGCATTATAAATCGCATACTCTTTTGGCGTCATTTTTGTCTCATCAAAAGGCGGCTCATCAAAACTACTTGGCACAACCTCAAAATCAACATTTAACCCTTGCAAAAGCGATATTCTCCTAGAACTCGCAGACGCAAGTACAATAGTTTTCCCAGAAACTGGATTATCGCTTTTTTGATGCGGATTTTTCGAATACATATTCGTTTGACATTAAATGGATGTTCGCCTATATTTTATAGGCAAATTATTTAGAAGCAATATAAACTTTTTGTTATGCCAATTATAAAATCTGCGAAAAAACGTGTTAAACAATCTGAAAAACGCAGACAGAGAAACTACCCTGTTCGCTCTAAAATGAAAACTTTTATTAAGAAAGTTTTGATTGCAGTGAAAGATGGGAACAATGAAGAAGCTGTAAAATTAATGCCAGAAACATTCAAGATAATTGATACAGCTACAAAGAAAAATATTATTCACAAAAACAACGCTGCTCGAAAAAAATCGAGACTTGCAAAAGCTCTTGCCAACATAGGCGAAGCAAAAGTTGAAAAAGTGATAAAGAAGAAGCCAGCTGCGAAAAAAACTACAGCAAAAAAAGTTGAAAAAGTCGCAAAAACTGAGGAGAAAGAAGCGTAAAAATGATAAACTGAAAAGGCCCGCTATCTCTAGCGGGCCTTTTTTATAAAAATTTACTATTTCACGAAGCAGACATTTTGAGTATAATGCCTTTGGTTTTTTGATCTTTCAAAATAAGGGCCTGTAGCTCAGTGGTTAGAGCAGTCGGCTCATAACCGATTGGTCGCTGGTTCAAGTCCAGCCAGGCCCACCATCATTAGTTCCACCGAAGAGGTGGAATTTTTGCTTTACGCGTAATTCGCTAGTTTACTGTATAAGTTAGCGGTTTTGTTGAGGGTGATGCGGTTCGAACTTTGAGGAGACCATTTGGCTAATTTGAGGAGTATTTGAAAATTTTGTGGCTTAGATTAAAGATAAATAACCTTTTGGTTAATGGTTCGAACATAGGGCGAAACTCTTGTAAAATTCGATGAAAGCGATACAATACAACTAACCATAGATTACATGTCTTTTATGACCAAAGAACAAACAATAGGGCAAAAAATACGAGCTTGGCGGGCTAAACGGGATTTGACGCAGGATGAGCTCGCGAAGAAGGCGGATATTCCTTATACGACACTGATTAAAATTGAGTCGGATACAGTTACCAATCCTACGCTGGAGACTATAACGAAGATAGCGGCTGGGTTAGGAGTGACTCTTGATGAATTAACTAAATAAACTTATGGCATTTAACGAAAACACTCGCGTAAAAATTCCAGCAATTCTGCATCTTTGTAGATTAGGATTTCATTACCTCTCTCTTTCAAAGGAAAAGTGGGACGAAAATACTAACATCTTCACTGATATTTTCTATGAAAGTCTATCCCAAATAAACCCTGATATTGAGGATGACGAGAAGAAAAGAACTTTAGAAAAAATCAATTTAGCCCTTGATAATGAGGATTTGGGTCAAGAGTTTTATAAAATGCTGACCGCTACAACTGGCGTAAAACTGATTGATTTTCAGGATTTTAACAACAATTCATTTCATGTAGTAACCGAACTTCCGTGTAAAAATGGAGATGATGAGTTTAGACCAGATATTACACTTCTGATCAATGGGATGCCATTAGCGTTTATAGAAGTTAAAAAGCCAAATAATCGAGAAGGTATATTGGCAGAAAGAAATAGAATCAATATCCGATTTGCTAACGAAAAGTTTAGAAAATTTATAAACATTTCGCAGCTTTTAGTTTTTTCAAACAACATGGAGTATGACGCAGAATCCATTACGCCAATCCAAGGCGCTTTCTACGCGAGTTCTTCGTATCAAAAAGCTAATTTTAACTGTTTTCGTGAAGAAGAAAAAATCGACTTATCAACTGCATTAAAGCCTGAAGATGAGATTGTAGAAAATTTTGTTTTAAAAGATAACAATCTATCTTCTATTAAACATTCACCGGAATTTATTACAAATAAAGACGTAAATAGTCCTACAAATAGGATTTTAACTTCTTTGTTTAGTAAGAACCGATTGGCTTTTGTTCTTAGATACTGCATTGCCTATGTAAATGAAGAACATGGATTAGAGAAACACATAATGCGTTATCCTCAAATATTTGCCACCAAAGCAATTGAAGCAAAGTTAGATAAGGGCGAAACAAAAGGAATTATTTGGCATACACAAGGTAGCGGAAAAACTGCGCTATCTTTTTATAATGTTCATTTTCTAACAGACTATTTCCAGAAAAAGAATATAGTTCCAAAATTCTATTTCATCGTTGATCGTATTGATTTGATGATTCAGGCCTCACGAGAATTTACTAGTCGTGGCTTGGTTGTACATACGGTCACATCAAAAGATGAATTATTAAAAGACTTCAAAAAAACGACAGCTATTCATAATCTACAAGGAAAGAGAGAAATAACCGTTGTTAATATTCAGAAATTTGAGAATGAAGACGATGTTTTACACACAAATGATTATGATATTAGCTCGCAGAGAGTATATTTTTTGGATGAAGTTCATAGAAGTTACAATCCCAAGGGTAGCTTTTTAGCCAATTTGATGACCTCAGATCGGAAGGCGATTCTTATTGGCCTCACAGGTACGCCATTAATTGGAGATAGTAGACGTTCAAAAGATATTTTTGGAGACTATATCCATAAATACTATTACAATTCTTCAATTGCCGATGGTTATACATTAAAGCTGATTCGTGAAGGTATAGAAACAAATTACAAAATTCAGCTTGAAGAAGCTTTGAAACAAGTTGAGATCTTGAAAGGTGATGTAGATAAAAGGGTTATCTATGCACATGAAAAGTTTGTTGAGCCGATGCTCAAATATATCGTGGAAGATTTTAGAAAGAGCAGAATGATGCATGTCGACAATTCTATTGGTGGAATGGTGGTTTGTGATAGCTCCGACCAGGCAAAAAAGATGTTTGAAATATTTACTTCGAAATATAGCGATAAAACGTCTGCCGCCTTAATCCTGCATGATGTTGGTACGAAAGATGAACGTAAAGACCAAATTGAAGACTTTAAAGCTGGAAAAATAGACCTGCTCTTCGTTTACAATATGCTTCTGACTGGCTTTGATGCCAAGAGATTAAAGAAATTGTACATCGGAAGAGTGATTAAGGATCACAATTTATTACAGACGCTAACTCGCGTAAACCGGCCATACAAGGAGTTTCGTTTCGGTTATGTGGTAGACTTTGCAGATATCAGAAAGGAATTTGACGCAACCAATAAGGCCTATTTTGAAGAGCTCCAAGACGAATTAGGTGACGAGATGGAGAATTACTCCAATCTTTTCATGTCCAAAGAAGAAATTGAAGCCGAAATCGGTGATATCAAAGAAAAGTTGTTTTCTTTTGATTTAATAAACTCTGAAATATTCTCAAGACAGATCACTCAAATAGAAGATCGCAAGAAGGTTCTTGAAATCAAAAAAGCATTGGAGAGTGTCAAAAACCTCTACAATATTATTCGCCTGCTAGGGTATTACGATTTACTAGATAAAATTGATTTTAAGAAGCTAAACGAGCTTTATAACGAAACCACTCATCACTTAGAACTCCTCAACCTAAAGGAGTCACTTGAAAAGAATGTTGATACAACCAATCTGCTGAATGTGGCCTTGGAAAATGTACTTTTCATGTTCCGAAAAGTCTCAGAAGAAGAGCTTGTTATCGCTGATAAGTTAAAAGATCAATTACGAAAAACACGAGAAGAACTTGCAAAGAACTTTGATCCAAAAGACAAAGAGTTTGTTAGCTTGTACGAGGAGCTAAAACGACTGTTCAATAAAAAGAATTTGGATGAAATCACACAAGAAGAAATGACGCAGAATATCAGCTCTTTACAGCAAATCTACGATCAAGTAGTTGAATTAAACCGTCGAAATAACCTCTTGAAGGCAAAGTACGAAAACGATGAGAAATATGCAAAATTACATAAAAGAGTAATTGAAAAAGGTAATATCTCGGATCGTGAAAGTCTTGTTTATAAAGCGTTAATGGACATCAAAAAACAAGCAGACGAAAAAGTCTTGATAAACAATCATATGCTCGACAATGAAGGCTTTTTTGTTCAATTCATGAGTCCATTGGTAGTGAATGGCTTTGAAAAACAAAAAATCAACCTCGATCCAGAAGCCATAAAATACATCAATGGCTATGTGGTCAACGAATATATCAATGAATATAACGGAAAAGTACTATGCTAAATCAAGATTTCACATTACAGACAAAGCAACTGATCGATAATCTCAAAGGGATTTGCGCATCCTATGGCTTGGGAAACGATGGCAATGAATTTAAAATCATTACCCAGATTTTTCTGTATAAGTTTATGAATGATAAATTTGGCTATGAGTTAAAAAAACTTGACCCAAAGCTTAGTGACTCAGAGAATTGGGAGAAAACTATCTTGGAATACTCGGATAAGGATT
>JAHJMX010000114.1 GCA_018821175.1 Patescibacteria group bacterium | reverse complement strand
GCAAAGACGACAAGCTTTGTTCTCAGCTCTATCTGCAAAAGCTGCAAGTAGATCAATCCTTGCTCTTGATAAGTATGAAACTGATGAAATTAAAACTAAGACGTTTGCGGACATGATCTCAAAATTACCAATTACTAGAGATGTTCTAGTTGTAATCTCTGAGAAGAACGAGGTGGTTCAAAAAGCTAGTTCTAACCTACCTAATGTAAAAACTATTTTAGTTAATTATCTAAATATCGCAGATCTTCAAAAATACCGCAAAATTTTATTCTTGAAAGACGCTATTGCAAAGATGGATGAAGTGTTCGGAAAGAAGTCTGTAACTAAAACAGCTTAAATATGAAAATATACGATACTATAGTTTCGCCAATCACAACTGAAAAGAGCACAATGTTCTCTGACAAAGGTAAATATGTGTTCTTAATAGCAAAAGACGCTACTAAAATTGATGTCAAGCATGCTATTAAACAGTTATATGATGCTGATGTTGAGAAAGTAAATATTACTCAAATCCAACCAAAGACACGGCTTAATCGCGGAAAATTCTCTTATGACAAAAGAAATGCTGCGAAAAAAGCTGTTGTAACTATCAAAGATGGTAAAGCCATCGATGTAACTAAGTTTAAAGAATCTAAAAAGAAGAAATAATGCCAGTTAAACATTGCAAACCAACAACGCCTGGTAGAAGGCAGATGACAATCGCCACTTTTGAAGAAGTAACTAAGACTAGACCTGAAAAAAGTCTTACTGAAAATATTCAAAAGAGATCTGGGCGTAACAACCAAGGTAAAATCACTACAAGACACAGAGGTGGAGGACACAAAAAGCTTTACCGTATTGTTGATTTCAGAAGAATTGAAAAATGCAATATTGAAGCAAAAGTTACTTCTATTGAGTACGATCCATACAGAACTGCTTATATTATGCTAGTTGTGTATAATGATGGAGAAAAAAGATACCATATTGCTCCACAAGGAATTGCTGTTGGAAACAAAATCCTTTTAGCAGAAAAAACTAAATTAAAGCCAGGAAATAGAATGTTGATTAAGAATTTCCCGGTTGGATTTACTGTATACAACATTGAAATTTCTGTAGGAAAAGGAGGACAAATAATTCGTTCTGCTGGTAGCAGTGCGAAAATCATGTCTCAAGAAGATCCAAAATATACACAAGTACAATTACCATCTGGGGAAGTTAGATTAATCAATAAGAAATGTTATGCGACTTATGGAATTATAAGTAATGCTGATCATTCTAAGGT
This sequence comes from Patescibacteria group bacterium, assembly GCA_018821175.1. Classification (GTDB taxonomy): domain Bacteria; phylum Patescibacteriota; class Gracilibacteria; order UBA1369; family PNNO01; genus JAHJMX01. The sequence continues at coordinate 14,248 of JAHJMX010000114.1, read as the reverse complement.
AGTTATCGGGAAAGCTGGAAGATCAAGACATTTAGGAAGAAGACCAGAAGTAAGAGGTAAGGTTATGAACCCGAACGACCATCCACATGGTGGAGGAGAAGGAAACCAATCAATTGGTTTGAAGCATCCTAAGACTCCTTGGGGAATGCCTGCTCTTGGACATAAAACTCGCAAAAGAAAGTACAGTGATAAATTTATTGTTAAGTCTCGTCATAGAAAATAATAACCACTAATCCATGGGAAGAAGTGCTAAAAAAGGACCGTATGTAGACCCAAAATTGTTGAAGAAAATTCAACTAATGGATGCTGATGGTCAGAAAAAAGTCATTAAGACATGGGCTCGAAACTCTGTAGTCTCACCAGAATTCGTAGGACACACATTTGGAGTTCATAATGGAAAACAACACTTACCAGTTTTTGTTTCTGAAAACATGGTAGGACACAAGCTTGGTGAATTTTCACCTACTAGAAAATTCCAAGGACATGCTGGAAAGAAATAATTAAGAATAAATAATTAACAATTGCGTATCGTGAAAGCTATAGCAAGACATATAAGAATCTCACCAAAGAAGGCCAACTTGGTTGCTGGACTTGTGAGAAATAAAAATGCTGTTGAAGCACTAAATATTTTAAAGTTTACACCAAAGAAAGGTGCAAAAGTAATTTACAAAGTGTTGCACAGTGCAATGGCAAACGCTGAAAATAACTTCAAGCAAAAAAAAGAAGATTTGATGATCAAGGAAATTATTGTGACTCAAGGACGAACTTTGAAGAGAAGCGTGCCAATCTCAAGAGGAAGAGTTCACCCTATCTTAAAAAGAACTTCACACATTACTGTTACTGTTGGAATGTCAGCTGAAAAAGTTGCTCCAAAAAAAGAAACTGAAAAGGAATCTTAATTAAAACCACTTAAATTTAACAAATACTATGGGACAAAAAGTCAATCCAGTTTGCATGAGAATCGGAATTAATCGTTTATGGGATTCGAAGTGGTATGCAAATAAAAAACAATTCAGTAAGTTACTTCACCAAGATTTGAAGATTGAAAAGGCTATCAGGGAAAAACTTGATGGAGCTAGTGTGTCAAAAATTGAAATTTTGAGAAATGCAAATGCTGTAACTGTAAATGTTCACACTGCAAAGCCAGGTTTGATTATCGGACGTGGTGGAGAGAAAATTGAAATTTTAAGAGAAAACCTAGACAAAGAATTTGATCAAAAATTCAGCGTAAATATTGTTGAAATTAAACAGCCTAGTTTAGATGCACAATTACTTGCAGAGTCTGTTGGGAATCAAGTATCAAAAAGAATTTCATACAGAAGAGCTGCAAAAATGGCAATTGATAAAGCGATAGAAGCTGGGGCGTTAGGAGTGAAGATAAGAGTTGCAGGAAGATTAAATGGTGTAGAAATTGCAAGAAATGAATTTTTCTCACAAGGGAAGGTTCCTCTACATACATTTAGAGCTGATATTGATTATGCTTACTATCCTGCAGAAACGGCATTTGGAATTATTGGAATCAAAGCTTGGATTTATAAGGGAAACGTTTTCAAACAAGAAGCTTCAACTATGATCCCAGATGCAACTAAAAATAATAATAAAGAGGTTGAGACAGCAGAAGCTAAAGAACCAAAATCTACTATCAAAAAACCGGCGACTAAAAAACCTGTTGCTAAAAAGCCAGCAACTAAAACTCAACTTAAAAAATAAGATATTAACTTAATTCATACTAATGTTAGCACCAAAGAAGCAAAAATTCAGAAAAGAATTCCGCGGAAGAAGTGCCTTAAAAGGTAAGGCTTACCGAGGATGTTATGTAAGTTTCGGAGACTTCGGTCTTAAAGCTCTAGAAGCAGCAGAAATTACATCTAGACAAATCGAGGCTGCAAGAAGAACAATTACTCATCATACAAAGCGTGGAGCAAAAATCTGGATTAGAATTTTCCCACACAAACCAATTACAATTAAGGCAGCTGAGACCCCTATGGGATCAGGTAAAGGTTCAGTTGATAGATTTGTAGCTACTGTAAAACCTGGAAGAATTCTATTTGAAGTTAATGGTGTAGAAGAATCTATAGCAAAAGAAGCCTTACAGAAAGCAGCTCAAAAACTGCCTATCAAATGTAAATTCGTAGGAAAAACTGTTTAACAAATAATTATTCATGAATACGATAAGTGAACTAAAAAAAATGTCAGCGGCAGAATTGCAACAAGAGTTTGCGATTACTAAAAATGATCTATTTAAAGTGAGATTTGAGGTTAAAACAGGTGCATCAAAAGCATCTAACAAATTACGTGAATTGAAAAAATATATAGCTCAAATAAGAACAGTCCAAACACAATTGGAAATAGCTGACAAAAATAGCTTTGCAAGTCAAAAAATTATTGAGACACCAAAGTTAGAAAAAGATGTCGCTTAGACAATATTATTAATAACTAAATATTATGAGAACAAAAAGTGGAACCGTGACTAGTACAAAAATGGATAAGACAATCGTATTAGTTGTCCACGCTTATAAAACTCATCCTAAATATAAGAAAAGATATAGGGTTTCAAAAAAATTCTATGCTCACGATCCTGAAGGAAAAGCAGCAGTTGGAGATGAGATTACTGTTTATGAAACAGCTCCATTGAGCAAGCTTAAAAGATGGACAACAGAAATGCCAAAAACAACAGAACAACCTAAATAATAAAATAATTTAGCTAATATATCACATGATTCAATCAGAAACAAAACTGCTAGTTGCAGACAATACGGGTGCAAAAATGGTTAAGTGTATAAAAGTACTTGGCGGATCTAAAAGAAAATATGCCTCTCTTGGAGATATTATTGTTGTATCTGTTAAAGATGCTACTCCAAAAGGTATTGTCAAAAAGAAATCAGTAGAAAGAGCGGTAATTGTAAGAACACAGAAAGAAGTTGGCCGCAAAGACGGGTCTTGGATCAGATTCGATGAAAATGCAGTAGTTATAATCAACAAAGATAATCAACCAAAAGGATCTCGTGTGTTTGGACCGGTTGCCAGAGAACTCCGTGATAAAGGGTTCCAAAAAATTGTATCACTTGCTCCTGAAGTATTATAAGACTAAGTAATTAAAGCAAAATTTATGAAAATTAAAATGAATGACAACGTGAAAGTAATCGCTGGTAAAGACCGAGGTAAATCGGGAAAAGTGACTCGCACGTTAAATAAAAATGAAAAGATAATTGTAGAAAAACTTAATATGCGAACAAAACATATTAAAAAAACTACAACAAACCCAGGAAGTAAAATCACTTTCGAGGCTGCAATGCCAGTATCAAATGTTATGGTTGTATGCCCTAGCTGTAAGAAAACAACTAGAATTGGATACAAGAAATTAGAAACTGGAAAAAAGGAGAGAATATGTAAAAAATGTAAGGAGTCGCTCGATAAAGCAACTGCTAAAAAATAATAACTGTTAACTTGCAAATACCAATGGCAACAAAAATGAAATTACAAGAAAGATTTTTGAAAGAAATTCTTCCACAGCTTCAAAAAGATCTTGGAATCAAAAATATTAATGCTGTCCCAAAAATGACTCAAATTGTAGTCAATGCTGGGCTTGGACATTTTTATACAAGTGGGACAAAAGATTTTGCTCCATTTGTTGAAAATTTCAAACAGATTACAGGGCAGACACCAATAGTAGTGAAAGCTAGGAAGTCTATTTCTAACTTCAAGCTAAGGGAAGGTATGCCAAATGGAGTAAAAGTAACTTTGAGAGGTGAAAGAATGTATGACTTTGTTGAGAAATTAGTAAATGTTGTATTCCCTCGTACAAGAGATTTTCGTGGGATTTCAGATAAATCATTTGATGGGAATGGTAACTATTCAGTTGGAATTAAGGAACACACTGTGTTTCCTGAAGTAAATCAAGATGACATATCAAAACTTCATAGTTTGCAAATTTGTATATCTACAACTGCAACTACTGACGATGATGGAAGAGCTTTACTTAAAGCACTAGGATTCCCATTCAAGAAAAAATAACAATTTAACATTTATTAAACAATATGGCACGAACAGCATTAGTCGTTAAAACAAATCGAAAGCAAGAAGAATATTTGAAAGCATTGGAAAATGGGAAAAAGCCTAAATATCCTACACGCGTTTACAATAGATGTGGAAAATGCGGAAGAATTCATGGATATATGAGAAAGTTTGATTTATGTAGAATATGTTTCCGTGAATTAGCCTCTAAAGGAAAAATTACGGGAATCACAAAATCTTCTTGGTAATAACATTAACTTGTCAAATTAATTTTAAATTATGAATACAGATCCAATAGCAGATTATTTAACTAGAATTAGGAACGCATCACGTGCTCGTCATGCAAGTACTGTAATCCCTTATTCGAAAATTAAAGAAGGGATTTCAAAAGTACTAGTGGCAAGAAAGTTCATTAAGAATTATGAAGTTCAAACTTCTGGAAAATTCAAAGAACTAATTGTTGAATTGAAAGATTGGTCAAACGAACCAATCCAGATAAAAAGAATAAGCAAACCAGGGCAAAGAATTTACTTACAAAGTAAAGAAATAAAGAGAGTAAAAAGTGGTCTTGGAATGATTGTTGTTTCTACGCCTAAAGGGATTATGAGTGGAGAAGAAGCTTATAACACAAATGTTGGTGGAGAAATATTGTGTGAGGTTTATTAATCAAAATATAATTACATTTAAGTATGTCACGTATAGGAAAATTACCAATTGAGATCCCAGCAGGAGTTACCATCGATATTAATGGTGAAATTGTAACCGTAAAAGGACCTAAAGGTGAATTGTCTGAAAGAATTCACCCAAATATCGCAATTAAGATTGAGGACAATGTTCTTACTTGTTCTAAGTCTGACGAAACAAAGCTTTCAAAAAGTTTATTCGGACTAAGTAGATCATTAATAGCGAATATGGTTGAAGGCGTAACAAAAGGTTTCACAAAACGATTAGAGATTATTGGAGTTGGATATAAGGCTAATGTTCAAGGATCAAAGTTAGTATTAAATCTTGGATTCTCACACCCAATCGACTTCCCTCTTCCAGCAGGAATTACATGTGAAATGGATAAAGATAAGAAAAATATCCTTTCTGTGTCTGGAATCGACAAACAATTAGTTGGCGAAATCTCAGCAAAAATCAGAGCTTATAGAAAACCTGAACCATACAAAGGAAAGGGAATTAGATATGAAGGAGAACATATTACACGTAAAGCTGGTAAAACTGCTGGTAAAGGAGAATAATTAATAAATCAAATAATAAATAATAATTTAAGGATATGACATCTACTAAACAAGAAGCTAGAAACAGAAGACGTCAAAAAACAGTTAAAACTGTACGTGGAACTGCAGAAAGACCAAGACTTTCAGTTTTTAGAAGCAATGAGCATATATATGCTCAATTGATTGACGATGAAGCTGGAAAAACTTTAGCTAGTGCATCAGACATAAAAATGAAAGTCGGAAAGAAGGCTGAAAATGCTAAAGCAATTGGTAATGAAATAGCTAAAATAGCTAAAGAAAAGAAAATTGAAACATGTGTATTCGATCGCAATGGATACAAATACCATGGTCGCACTCAAGCTGTTGCTGAAGGTGCACGTGAAGGTGGTCTAAAATTTTAATTATATCTTTAATCATTAATTAACGTGGGAAACCCAGAATATAAAAAAGGAAGAGCTCCTATTAAAGAAAAAAAAGAATTCGCTGAAGAAGTGATTCAAATAGATCGTGTTACTCGTGTAGTAAAAGGTGGACGAAGACTCCGATTTAGAGCAACTGTCGTTATTGGAGATAGAAAAGGACAAGTTGGAGTTGGAGTTGGAAAATCTACTGAGGTAGCAGGTGCAATCAAGAAAGCTATTGCAAAAGCAAAGAGAGTTTTGATTCGCGTACCTTTATTCAAAACTACAATCCCACACGATATTAAAATTAAATATAAAGCATCTAAAATTTTGTTGATGCCAGCTTCTGAAGGTACTGGAATTATTGCTGGTGGAGCTATAAGAAAAGTAGTTGAACTTGCTGGAATTAAAAATATTTTGAGTAAATCATTTGGGACAAACAATAAATTAAGTAACACTAAGGCAGCTTATAAAGCACTTGGATTATTGAGAAAGAGATCAGTTCCAGAAAAATATCGTGATAAAAAAGAAGATAAAAAAGAAATTGTTGCACCAAAATCTCAAGATAAACCTGTAGCAAAAGTTACGCCAAAAAAAGAAACTGAAAAGAAAGACTAATTTACAATTATTACAAATTCTTAAATAAAGTATGCAATGGACTTATTAAATTTAAAATCTAATAAAGGAGCTAGAAAAAATAAAAAACGTATTGGTAGAGGAAATGCGTCTGGTCATGGAACATATTCTACCCGTGGAATGAATGGGCAAACAGCTAGAAGTGGTGGAAGAGTTAGACCAGGTTTCGAAGGTGGGCAAACAACATTTGTTCAAAGAATGCCTAAATTAAAAGGTTTTACAAATCCTACATATATTAAATATCAAGTTGTTAATGTTAAAGATTTGAATAATTTTGATGATGGAGCGATAGTTGATAAAGAGTCTATGCTTAAAGCTGGCCTTATTGACAAAAAACGTATGAAAGTGAAAGTTTTGGGAGATGGAGAATTAACAAAAAAACTTACAGTTAAAGTTGATGCAATAACTAAAAGCGCTAAAGAAAAAATTGAAAAAGCGAATGGAAGCGTTGAAATCCCTACGCTTAAACCATTGACTAAAAGAGGTGTAAAGACTTCTACTAAAAAACCTGCTGTAAAAAAAGCCGCTTAAGCATTTAATATCAATTACAACTCATGTTTAAATATTTAAAACAAATCTGGAATTCTAAGGATTTAAGAAAGAAGATACTTTTCACTCTAGGAATTCTACTTATTTTCCGAATTGCCACTCAGATATCAATCCCTGGTGCAAATATAGATGCAGTTAGAGCTGCAATGAATAAAAACCAATTATTAGGAATGTTCAGTGCTTTAACTGGTGGAAGCGCAAAGAATTTCTCAATCATTTTGATGGGACTTTCTCCATACATTAATGCTTCGATCATCATACAGCTTCTTACAGTAATTGTTCCTAGTCTTGAAAATCTATCAAAAGAAGGTGAAAGTGGAAGAAGAAGAATCAATCAATATACAAGATGGTTAACTGTGCCAATTGCATTCTTGCAATCTTACGGAATGATTGCATTGATCAATTCTCAAGCACAAGTTGAAATCATCCAAGGAATGGGCGATCCTGCTGTAATGCTTCCAATTATGATTACAGTCACTGCTGGTGCCGTATTCTTAATGTGGCTTGGTGAATTAATGACAGAATATGGAATTGGAAATGGTATATCACTTATCATCTTCATGAGTATCATCTCGAGTATCCCTGCAGGACTTGCAAGTACACTCACATTGGTACAAGAAAATTCAACAATGGTATTGCCATTCGTTTTGATGATTCTCCTTACTGTATTAATTTTAGGATTTGTAATTCTAGTCACTGAAGGACAAAGACAAATTCCAATCGTTTATGCAGGCCGTGGGAATAGAGGAAAAAGCGATCATGCAATTTTGCCAATCAGAATCAACCAAGCTGGAATGATCCCGATCATCTTTGCAATGTCTATGGCAACTTTCCCATCAATTCTTGGGCAACTGTTTATGAACTCAAATTCAGAAAATCTTAAGGCAATTGGAGACTTCATTGGAACAAATTTCCATCAAAGTAGTTTCCTATTTATTGCTGTATATTTCTTATTAGCCGTTGCTTTCACATTTTTCTATGTAAGTATCACATTCAACCCAGAACAGGTTGCAGATAACTTACAAAAACGTGGAGGATATATTCCTGGAATTCGACCTGGAAAAGAAACTGCTAAACATTTAGGACAAGTATCAAACAGAATGAATCTATGGGGAGGATTATTTATTGCGACTATCGCTGTACTCCCTAATTTAATTGGAATGTTATTCACATCTCTAGCTTTCGGAAGTATTCAACTACTTATCAGTGGAGCTGGTATGATCATTATAGTTGGTGTTGTTTTAGAGCTTATCAGACAAATAAACGCCCAACTAGTAATGCATGACTATTCTAAATTCTATTAAAAATACTATGGATCTTATACTTTTTGGAATTCAAGGCTCTGGTAAAGGTACTCAGGGGAAATTTTTGCGAGAACGATATCAAACAGAATATTTTGAAACAGGAGGTCAACTTCGTAAATTAGCAAAAGAAGATAGTCCCCTTGGTAAGAAAATTAAACATATTATCGAAGCTGGCCATTTAGTTTCAGATGATGTGGTGATGGAAATTGTTGCAAATTTTATTAACAATATAGCTGAAGGAAAATCGGTTATTTTTGATGGAATCCCTCGTAGTATCGGCCAAGCAAAGGCATTGGATGAATTACTTGCAAAACGAAATCGTGATTTCAATGCAGTAATTTTGGACCTTTCTACAGAATCAGCTATGACAAGACTAACAACTCGCCGCATCTGTGAAAATTGTAAAACAGCATATCCAGCAACATACAAAGAAAATACTTGCAATGAATGTGAGGGGAAATTAATTACACGTACAGATGATAATGCAGACAGTATTCGCGTCAGACTTCAGGCATACGCAGATGAAACTATGCCAGTTATAACAAGATATGAAAATACTGGGAAATTAATACATGTTGATGGAGAAAAAGATATCGAGGAAGTATCAAATGAACTTTATGAAAAATTAGATCCAATTTTCAAATAGAACTAGGATGAAAATAATCATCAAAAAACCAGAAGAAATTAAACTAATGCGAGAAAGTGGAAGAATTCTTGCAACAATTTTTCAGGAACTCACAAATTTCGTAAAACCAGGAATGAGCACAAAAGATGTTGATAAATATGCCGAAACATTAACACGTAAATTCAACGTAAAACCAGCATTCAAAGGATATCAAGGATTTCCTGGTGTTATTTGCGCATCAGTTAATGAAAATGTAGTGCATTCAATCCCAACAAAAGATCGTATTCTCAAAGATGGAGATATATTTACAATAGACTGCGGCGTAATATATAAAGGTTGGTATTCAGATTCAGCTATCACATTACTTATTGGCGATGTCGATCCAAAGGTTAAAGAATTCGTAAGTGTTGTCAAGAAAGCTTTATATATGGCGATAGAAAAAGTAAAACCAGGCCTACCAATAAATATTATTGGAGAAACAATTCAAAAATACGTAGAAGGAAAACATGGATATAGCATAGTCAAAGAACTTACCGGCCATGGAATTGGAAGACAATTACATGAAGATCCTTTTGTTTTCAATTTTGCTGACAAAGGAAATAGTCCAATCATGAAAGAAGGGATGACAATTGCTATAGAACCAATTGCAAACATGGGTTCAGGCAAAATAAAAACACTAAGAGATAAATGGACTGTAATTTCTGCAGACAAATCAATGTCATGCCAATGGGAACATACCATTGCAATAACAAAAAACGGGGCTGAAATTCTAACACAATTATAAAAGTCCCTTTTCTTTCATCAATTCTTTCAATCTAGGAATCGCTTCTTGAGTTACGCGTCTCCCCTCTTCAATAGCATCTGCAACTTTATTGAACTCCAAAGGACCACATTGAATTTGAGGCTCAAGTAATACATCTGGCTTTGAAGCTTTAATTCTGGCTTCTGTACTATCGCGAGCAGCAATATCCATTGCACGCAGCGCAATTCCAACCATCAAACTAATATCTTGTCTACGATTAGTTAAGAAATTTTTAAGGAAATTAACATTTTTAAACAAATTTTTATATTTCTGTTGGTGATATTTGGCGTAAACCATACCGGAAATATATTGTTGCGATGTATAATTGACCAATTTAATTCCCATAAGCAATTTGGGATTTTTTTCGCGCAAACAAGTAAGAGGCACATTATTCAATACTGCTCCATCCACCAAATATTTATCATGGTAAAAAGTTGGTGGAAATAAAAGTGGAATTGATACTGAGGCCATAATTACCTTACGAAGAGTTCCATCATCAAAAACAACATCCTTCCCAGTTTCCAAATCAACTGCAACAATTTGCAATGGGATTTTACAATCTTTGAAATGAAGATCTTTAAAAATATGATTTAAAGCATCTTCGATAAAATCAGGTTTAAGAATACTTTCATGGAAAATATTCAAATATCTAGTCGGCACAATATCAATTTCTCCAAAATGGAACGCAATTTCCTTCATTTTTTCAATAGAATAACCAACACTATACATGGCAGCAACAACAGCTCCCATACTAGTCCCTGCAAGGCGCTCTATCTTAATACCTTCTTTTTCTAAAACTTCCAATACTCCAATATGCCCAAAACCTCTCGCACCACCACCACCGAGAGCCAAAGAAATACCCTTGTCAGAATCTTTTATTTTTATTTTTTTATTTTTAGCCATGCAAGTTTTAAAAATATTTTAATACATTCATTACATTGCTAAATGAATCATACAGTAAAAATGTTGAAAACGCAACAGTATAAGCCAATATTTCATGTAATTGCAACACCGCTTAGCGTAGACTAAACAATATTTAGTCCGTCAGTGCAAGTTATTTTCTGTTTTTATAAAAATAATGCCATATTTGCCTTGCATTCGCTAATTAGCTAAGGTACTATCCTATCGCTCTTTTAATCTTCAACATATGGCAAAAGAGGTCATTGAGGTGCTAGGGGAAGTCATCGAGACGCTCCCGAACGCCACATTCAACGTCAAATTAATAGACAAAAATTATCCTGAACATACAGTTCTCGCGCATTTGTCTGGTCGCATGCGTGTTAACTATATAAAGGTAGTTCCTGGAGATGTTGTAACACTTGAACTTACGCCTTACGACCTAACAAAAGGCCGTTTGACGTTTAGACACAAATCTTCTCAGGATGCTAAACAGTTGATGGAAGAGAAGTATGCAGAAGAACACAAGGTTAACGATGGAGAAGAGTTAGTAGAAGATGAAGGTTATGAAGAAAACGATGGAGACGAGGCATAGATTCTATTATCAAACGATCAAATAACTAAGCTTACTATGAAAGTACGCGCATCTGTAAAAAAAATCTGTGACAAATGCAAAGTAATACGCCGAAAAGGTGTTATCCGTGTTATATGCCAAACTAAAAAGCATAAACAAAGACAAGGATAATCGTATCAATTAACTTATATTAATACATATGGCACGTATCGCTGGAGTAAATCTCCCAAAAGATAAACGCATTGAAGTTGGACTTACTGCTATTTACGGGATAGGTCCATCAATAAGTAAAACAATCCTTCAAGGGTTAAGTATCAACTTGGATACAAAGGTAAAAGATCTTACAGAAGATGAAATTGCAAAATTGCGTGAAATAATCGGAAAAGTAGCAACAGAAGGTGATCTTAGAAGAAAAGTTGGTTTAGACCTTAAGCGCTTGCAGGACATTGGAAGCTACAGAGGATTTAGACACAGAAAAAAACTTCCATCTAGAGGACAAAGAACAAAGACAAATGCTAGAACAAGAAGAGGGAAGAAAATAGCTGTTGCAGGTAAAAAAATAGCTACTAAATAATTAAATTAACGATAAATTATATATGGCAAAAGATAAGAAAGTTGTAAAAAAGAAGGCTAAGAAAAGAGTATGTCCTGAGTGTCATGCTTACGTACAAGCAACATACAACAATACTATTATTACAATTACAGAGCCAGAAGGAGACGTGATTTCTTGGTCAAGTGCTGGATCTAGCGGATTTAAAGGTTCAAGAAAATCAACTCCATACGCAGCGCAAGTTGCTGCTGAAAATGCAGTTACAAAGGGGCAAGTGTCTGGAATTGAAAAAGTACATGTATTCGTAAAAGGCGTAGGGCCTGGAAGAGAACAAGCAATCAGAGGATTAAATGCTTCTGGTTTACAGATAATTTCGATCACAGACAAAACACCTGTTGCACACAACGGTTGTCGTCTTAAAAAAGCAAGAAGAAATTAATTAAGTTCATTTAATATTTTAAATAAGTAATTTAACCTGTTTGCAATGGCACGATATAGAGGTCCAAAAGCCAGAATCAGTCGCCGCGAAGGCATTAGCTTAGCAGCGTTTGGAAACTATACTGGAGCTGCTTTAAAAGCAACTCAGAAAAAGAGTTATCCGCCTGGAGCTCAAGGACAAAGAAGGAGTTTTTCTAAACCATCAGAGTACTGTAAACAATTGCGTGAAAAGCAAAAGGCAAAAAGAATTTACGGAATACTTGAAAAGCAATTCAGAAAGTACTACAAAATGGCTGACAAGGACCAAATGGCTACTGGTGATGCTTTACTTGTAGTCCTAGAGCGAAGAATTGATAATGTTGTTTATAGATCTGGTCTTGCTGAAACAAGAAGACAAGCACGTCAAATTGTTTCACATGGACTTGTAAATCTAAATGGAAGAAGAATTAATATTCCATCAATTCAAATCAAACTTGGAGATAAAATTGAAATTAGAGATAAATCTAAAACATCACCTCTATTTGAGGAAGTTAAAAAGAAAAAAGAAAAAGCTCCAAGGTGGCTTAAAGTAGATCTAAAAGGCTTACAGTGTGAAGTGATTCGTGACCTCGATAGAGAAGATCTAGAACGAGTTATTGAAAGCCAACTTATCGTTGAGTATTACTCTAAGTAGTTCTCAAGCAAATCCACTTTCTGTTTCACTTCTAAACAAATTAAACATGCATCAAATACAAGAAGAAATCGGGATTCCTAAATTTCAAACACAGAAGAAGGGTGATAATCATGTAATATTTACTTTGAGCCCCCTCCCTGCTGGATATGGTACAACAATCGGAAATGCACTACGCAGAGTTCTTGTGTCTTCATTGCCAGGATCATGTATCACTGGAGTAAAAATTCAAGGAGTAACTCATGAATACACAACAATTAAGGGAGCTAAAGACAGCGTGCTTGATATCACTTTGAACATTAAAAAATTGTATATCAAGAAAGATACTAAGGACCCAGTAATGTTGGAACTTAATGTTTCAAAACCAGGGGTTGTAACTGCAAAAGATATCAAAACTCCTACTGGAGTAGAGATTTTAAATCCAGAGCTTTACATCACAACAATTGAAGGAAAAAATACTAAATTCAAAATGGAATTACGAGCTGAAAAAGGTGTTGGGTATGTACCTGCGGCAGTTCTACGAAAACAAGAAACTGATGCAAATATGATCGTTTTGGACGCTGTATTTACCCCGGTTATCAAAGTTAGATACGATGTTGAAAACACTCGTGTAGGACAAATGACAAACTTGGACAAATTAGTACTAGAAATTAAAACTGACGGAACTATCACTCCGGAAGAAGCTCTTCAATTCTCTTCGAACATTGTTACTTCTTACTTCGGACTATTCAATAAAGAAGGAATGCTTGTAGAGTCTGATTTCATGAGTGATTTCGCACAAATAGCACACAAAGAACAAGAACAAGAAAAAATTAAACCAGCACAAGAATCATACACTCCAATTGAAATTTTGGGATTCTCTCCAAGAACATTAAATGCTCTAATCAACGGAGGAATCGGGTCTATTGAACAACTATCTAAATGCACTGAAAGTAAACTTGCAAATTTAAGAGGATTTGGTAAAAAAGCTCTTACTGAAGTTGCTGAAGCTCTAGAGAAAAAAAGTCTGACACTTTCAGGCGAATAATATATATTAACTGATTTTATAAAGATGAGACATCAAGTACGTGGCAACAGGCTAGAACGCGGTAAAGCTCACCGCAAATCATTACTACAAAATCTTGCAATGAATGTAATCATTCACGAAAAGGTGAAAACTACTGAAGCTAAAGCTAAAGCATTAGCACCATTCGTAGATAGATTGATTAATGTTGGTAAGAAAGATAGCAAGATGATTGCAATCAGAGAGCTAAATCGTCTTGTAAACCACGAAAGTTGTTCAAGAAAAATTCTAGAACAATTGATTGAAAAATATAAAGATAGAACTTCTGGATATACCCGACTTACAAAAGTTTGATTCCGCGCTGGAGACAACGCACCTATGGTAATCATTGAACTAGTATAAATATGAAAACATTTTCACCAAAAAAAGAGGATCTCGGAAAGACTTGGTATATTGTAGACGCGAAAGGTCAAACACTTGGACGCTTAGCTACAGAAATCGCAGTTGTTTTGCGAGGAAAAAATAAACCAATATTTGTGCCACATGTAGATTGTGGAGATTTCGT
>JAHJMX010000113.1 GCA_018821175.1 Patescibacteria group bacterium | reverse complement strand
ATTCCCAGGTATGATATTGATTGTATGTTTAGCTCCGAATTTTTTAAATTCTTCAAAAAGCTTATTATGCTTTTTGGTAATAAATTCAACAGAATCTTCATTAGGCTTATCAAATTTCCAAAAATCAAAAAAATCCCCAAGAATCAACAATTCACAATCTTCATTTTTTCCATCAAGATAACGCAAGAAATCAATTAATTCATCAGTACACTCAAAATCATCAGTGATTTCATCGCCCCCAATGTGCAAATCGCTGATTATATAAAGTTTTTTCTTTTGCATAAAATTTAAAATGGTACGCCCGGCAGGATTCGAACCTGCGACCTTCACCTTAGAAGGGTGCTGCTCTATCCAGCTGAGCTACGGGCGCGCGTCAAAAATTAAGATTCTACTTAATTTTGCTTTTAAGGGCTACTATTTATTAATACAAACCAGGATTATTTTCAAGTAGAAATAAAACTGTAAGCGTAATACAGTTGTTGAAAATATGAAAAACAATTCCAGTCCAAATCGAATTTGTCTTTAAATACAATGTATTTAAGATGAATGACAAAATAAGAAGTGGCATAATTGATTGAAATTCAAAATGCACAGCAGCAAAAATTAAAGCTGTAATAACAGACCCCCAAAATACACCCATAGTTTTCCCCAGAACCTGCAAAATAAATCCTCTAAAGAAAATTTCTTCAACAAATGGGGCAATAATAATTGCTATTAAAATCGCAACTGAAAAACCAAACGGGTCATTTCCAAAGATATCAAAAATTGATTTTTGAGCTTCGAAACCAATAAATCCAATGCCAAAAGTCGAAAAAATCATCAAAATAAAAGTGCTGAGCCCAAGATAAAATAAGTATCCAAAAATAACCCAAAAAAACACTTTCATCGTTCCTGGCCAATAAAACCCGAAATCCAATATGTCAGATTTGTATTTTCGCAAAACAAAAAACCAGATTGGAAAAAGCATTCCAGCAATTTGCAAAATATACAAAAATAAAATTGCAATAACTCTAATAACACTATTTTCAATATAAAAATCAATTACATAACCTATCCCAAAAAAATTCACGACAACATACAAAACAAGTTCCAAAATAAATGTTGTAACAAAAACGTTAAAAACATCTTTTAAATCCCATTTTATACTTTGATTTACTTTCACTTTTAATAATTTTAAGTTATGATCGAGTAGTATTTTGCTTAGTGCACGACCGTTTTATATAGATAAGATCATTATGCGACATTGACATCACGCATTTAACTGTTATAATAACGTCCTGTCTAATTGGCAATTAACATATTTTTTTAATCCAATTTACAATAGAACTTAAGCAAGGAGAATACATAATCAAGGTAATTCATCACCATTCATTTCCATTCATTCTTCAAGTTCTAAAGACTGCAATGGCGAGTTTCCCATTCTTTTTTTTATTATTTTGGGCAGCTCCTTATCTAAAATCTACTTATATTATTATCACGGCACTTATCATAATAGCTTTTTTTAGTATTGTCATCATTTATCTCGCATTAATTTATTGGCTTGATAAACTTGTTATAACAAATAAAAGAGTTATTCATATTGATTGGCTGTTCCTAACTAAAAAGGCTGAAGGAGAAGCTTTGCTATATGACATCCAGGACATACACACACAAGAAAGAGGGATTTTGTCAGCTTTATATCTGTTTGATTATGGAGTTATAAGACTTGAAACAGCGTCTTCAAAAACAACAATTCGCTTCACTGAAGCCCCAGACCCAGAAGGCATTAAAGAGTTCGTAAGTGATGCCATCAAACATTGTAGACCAAATAACTCAGGTGCTCTCTCTAATCCTGATCCCCTTTTTAACGGAATTGGCGTTAGAAGATAATTTGTTATAGAATTACTCGTGCAAAGATTTTAAGAAAATTTAACGTGATAGAACAAGGAGACCTTAAAAAAGCGGAAAAACCTGATAACAGGGTGATTGATCGAGATGAAAAATCTCAAACCAAACGTAAAAATGAGGTTTCATTAAGACCTCAAACTTTAAACGCGTATATTGGACAAAGTGAAATTAAGAAAAACTTAAAAATTGCCATCGAAGCATCAAAGAAACGTAAAGAATCGATGGATCATATTTTGGTACATGGGCCTGCTGGTCTAGGGAAAACAACCCTGGCTCACATCATCGCTAATGAGATGAATGTGAATATCAAAATCACTTCTGGGCCGACTTTGGAAAAACAAGGAGACTTGGCTTCCCTGCTAACAAACTTGCAAGAACATGACATTCTATTCATAGATGAAATACACAGATTGAAACCTGCAGTTGAAGAGATTTTATATACAGCAATGGAAGATTTTGGAATCGATATAATTATTGGACAAGGCCCATCTGCAAGATCAGTTAGGCTTTCAGTCCCACCATTCACATTAATTGGAGCAACAACAAAAATCAGCCTGCTTTCATCTCCATTGCGAGATCGTTTTGGCAATGTGTTCAGATTGAATTTTTATTCTGATGATGACATCAAAAAAATTGTTAAAAGAACAGCAGAAATTTTAAATTATAAAATTGATGAAGATGCTTCAGATAGAATTGCTAAATCTGCACGTCAAACTCCAAGAATTGCGAATAGATTGCTAAGGAGAATTCGTGATTTTGCTGAAGTAAAAGGACAAAAACAAATCACCTCGGCAATTGCAAATGAAGGTCTTGCCTCTCTTGGAATCGATCATCTTGGTTTAGATCAAGCAGATAGGGATATCTTAGAGTTAATTATCGGAAAATTTAACGGTGGCCCAGTTGGCCTTAGTGCAATTGCGGCCGCTACCTCAGAAGAGCAAAATACACTTGAAGATGTATACGAACCATACCTAATTAAAACTGGTTTACTGGAAAGGACGCACAGGGGCCGCACAGCTACGCAAGCGGCATACACCCACCTTGGACATGATATTTTAAACAAAAAATAAGGGGGCCTCCTTTGATTTTTTTATGTACCGTTGGTATAATCCATCGCGGTTTTTAATTTTGTACATTTTAAAAAAATTACATATGAATAAAATAAACAAAAGTTCTCTATTCAAAAACAGTATTATAATTTTGATGATTAGTCTGGTTGCTATTTTCGTTTCCGGGTGCTCTTTATTCGGTGGAGACGACGAGACGGATGTTGTTGAAAATGTTGTTCAAGAAAAACATATAGGAATTTTGAGATCTCTTGGTGGAATGAGTGTTGGAGACAGCACACATTTACTTGAAGAAAACGATGGAACCACTATTCGCCTTCGAAGCCAAAACATTGATTTGAACTCAGATAAATATCTTACTCAAAAAGTTGAAGTCCGTGGAGTAATAACAAAAACAGATGATGGGAAATTGTTAATGGAAGTTAAAAGCATTGATTTATCAGAAAATACAAATGAAGAAGATTCTACAACTGGTGGAGTTGAGATTGAATACATAAACGCTGAATTAGGATTCAAATTGAAATATTTGGATAATTGGGAAGTTGAAGATGATGGAGGAAAAGCAATTTTCAAATCACCAGAAATAAAAACTGCAGTCGATCCTGATATGGCTGTGGATGAAACAGACGTAACATCTGAACCCGATGATGTATCTACGACAGATTATGCAGATGCGACAAAAGATATTGTAACTATTCAAAAACTACAAAATCCAGACAAACAACCTTTAGATGAATTTCTTGAACTTCCATCTGATCCAAATGAGCTTATTACACTTGGATATACAGAAACTTTAATCGGGATTGATCGTTTAGAAGGTTTCAAAAAACAAAGTTCTGATTCACAAAAAATAGACATTTACATTACGCGCGACAAATATGTTTATTATATACAATTTAAAGGTGCAAATACTGAAAAAACCATAGATAACCGCAACGTTTTCCTTGGGATGACTGCAAGTTTTCAAACGATTGGCTTTACTGATATAGACACAGAAGAAACTGGTAGTGCATCAGACTCTGAAATCAGCGAACATCAAGAAATCCCAACAGAATTCACTGAACCAACTAAACCGATTGAGGAACCAACTGAGAACACTCCAACCCCTGGAGAAGTAGACACTCCTAAAACAGCATCTACCTCTAATTACGCAGATATTTCTAATTATATTTCAGGTCATATTAATTCAATTGCCCCAGAATCTTCTGAAAACGGATCTTGGGCCGCTTATTCATTTGAATATGTAGACCCAAATTATGTTTACGTAGAATATTCTGATGGAACTGATAAGAGACGTGTTCTTTTGACATACGATGGGAATGAAGTAGATCCAGGAGTTGTCGGATATTTTGAGCCGGGAGTCACTACTTCTTGGGCAAAAGTATCTGGAGAAAATCCAGTAGCTACAAGCGAAAAAACTATAGTTTCTTACGATGAAGATGAAGGAGTAACCACAGAAACAGTTGTCAAAGAAGGTTATAGATATTTTGAAAGTTTACCATATGATTTTTTAGCTCAATATCCTTCAAACTGGAGAT
>JAHJMX010000112.1 GCA_018821175.1 Patescibacteria group bacterium | reverse complement strand
TACTTGAAACTGCTTTTTCTATAAAATGTTTCTAAAAGTGAATTGACAAAGAGAGAAAAATATTGTGAGGGGCGATTTCCCCGGGAAAAAATTGATTTAGCATGTAAAATTACCTCTCGCACTTCGCGCTCGAGATCGTGACAGACTTCGCTGTCACTTTGGTAGCCTCAAGGGGAATTGAACCCCTGTTTCCGCCGTGAGAGGGCAGCGTCCTAGCCGCTAGACGATGAGGCCGTATAAAACAGCTGCAAACAGACATTTTCCTGAAGTCCGCGCAGGACGAGAATATCGAATATTTGTTTTCTTTGCAATATGTAATATAATGACCCCCGCAAACAGCAATGTGTATATTAAATTATTGGCTTAAAATACAGAAATGGCAGATAAAGATTTTTATAAAATTTTAGGGATTGAACGTGGCGCAACTGATCAAGAAATTAAAAAGGCTTATCGGCGAATGGCCCAAAAATATCATCCTGATAAAAATGAAGGAAATAAGGAGGCCGAGACAAAGTTCAAAGAAGTAAGCGAAGCGTATGAAACCCTTTCAGACAAGCAAAAACGTACAATGTACGATCAATTTGGTAGTAGCGGAAGTAGTGGATATGGCGGAGGTGGCGGAGGAAATGCGGGGGGATTCAACGCACAAGGATTTGACTTCTCGTCATTTGGTGGAGGTTTTGGAGATATTTTCGAAAACTTTTTCAACGGAGGCGCTGGAGGTGGAGCCCGTCAAAATGCAGGCCCACGCCGTGGGGAAGATATAGGTGCAAATATTACAATTACATTTGAAGAAAGTGTAACTGGCGCAGAGCGTGAACTTGAAATCACAAAATCTGAGAAATGCGACCATTGTAAAGGGAATGGAGCTGAGCCAGGGACTCGCATCAAAACTTGTACTTCGTGTAACGGGACAGGGGAAATTCGCCAAATGCGCCAAACTTTATTTGGACAGATGGCAACAACGAGAGTCTGTGATGAATGTGGAGGTGCCGGGAAAACTCCTGATCAAAAATGTACTGTTTGCCATGGGACTACTCGAACTCGCAAAAAAGATATCGTAAAAGTCAAAATCCCCGCAGGTATAAGCGACGGATCGACCATTCGGTTGAGCGGCAAAGGTGAAGCTGGGATTAATGCCGGACCATACGGAGATTTATACCTTCATATAAGTGTTAAACATCATAAGGACTTTTTACGTAGTGGGAATGACATACATGCAGAACAAAAAATTCATGTTTTACAAGGCGTTTTAGGAGATGAAATTGATGTCAAAACGGTTTATGGCAAAGTTAAGTTGAAAATTCCTGCTGGAACAAGTAGTGGGAAGGTGTTCAAATTGAAAAATTACGGAATGCCAAAAATTAACAGTAGCATTAAAGGTGATCATTTTGTGAAAATTATATTGGACATCCCGAACAAACTTACAAAACGTGAAAAAGAACTGTACGAAGAGCTTGCGCATAATGCAAAACTCAATTTGAAGGAGAGCTCAAAGGATGGTTTTTTCAGTCATTTTAAGTAGGAGAAAGGCATAATTGGCATAATTGGCGGATGAGTTGCGATCCCGGGATTGCGAATTTGCGATGGCAAGAAGACTTTAGAAATCCAGCTCCGAATAACATTTTATAATCGCTATGCGCTTGCCAAAATTTACAAGCTATTATACGATGTGCATTGAGTTTTAATTATTTATGAATTTATATGGATTTACGTCTGTCTTGGGACTTATTCATTCTAGTATTTTTTGGGATTATTGTGGCCTATAGTTTTATCATAGGGCAGAATGGGAATTTAAAAGTAATTATTGCAACATACATAGGAGCTTTATGTGCGGACGGAATTGGGAATTTGGTTGGAAGTGTTCTAACAAAGTCAGGAAACGTAATGAAACTATTAAGTCTTTTCCATGTAAATGACCCCGAACAAGCGATTGTGCTGGCAAAAGTCATCGCTTTTATATCGATTATCGTTCTACTTTCTGTTCGTGGTGCGTATGAAGTTGATGCTGATATGGGGTCAACAATGGGGACTCGTATGATGGTGAATTTGATGTTTGGTGTTTTGAATGCATTTTTGATTGTAAGTATTGTTCTAGTTTTCATTTCTGGAATTTCATTTATCGTAGGGAATGGGGCTTCAACTGTGAGCCCAGCCTTTCAGGACATCTACAATCAATCAGGCTTAGCTCAAGTTTTAGTCAATCATTATAGTGTTTGGTTTGTATTGCCAGCCGTAATTTTCGCAGGCGTAAGCCTCAAAGCAACTGCTGGAGAAAACTAACATTCCGATTAAAAGCAAAATTATTTGAGTTGTGAAAAAAACCTTGCACTTTCAGCCAAGTCTTCTTATAGTATCAAAGCAATTTAAATCCGGGTCATTAGCTCAGTAGGTAGAGCAGCTCCCTTTTAAGGAGACGGTCGCAGGTTCGAATCCCGCATGACCCACCAAAAAAATATTAAAATGAAACCTTGGGATTTAAAAAACCAAATGCTTGAAGCCATAAAGGCAAAAGGTGGTTTTGTTAATTGTCATGCCCATTTTGATAAGGCTTTTTATATAACAAAAGAAGGGCTAGATCGATCAATGTTGGATATGGAAGAGAAATGGAATATGAGTGATGATATTAAGCGAAATTCAACAGAGGACGACATCAAAAATCGTATTAGAATTGGTCTCGATATTATGATTGCGCAAGAAGTGAAGACTTGCTCAAGTTTTATCGATGCATATGAGGCTGTTAATCATAAGGCGATTGATGCTGCTATTGCTATAAAAGAAGAATATAAAGATAAAATAGAGTTTCTGACAGTTACACAGCCACTTGGTGGATTGCTTGATAAGGATGCACGTGCGCTTTACGAAGCAATAACTGCTAAAGCGGATATCGCTGGAGGACTACCATCAAAAGATCGTCCAAATGACGATGAAAGTTATGATGTTTTGTTTGATATTGCGAAAAATTTGAATAAACCAATTCACGTTCACATAGATCAGGAAAACAATCCAAACGAACGTGATACTGAAAAATTGATTAATGCGACGGTTAAACATGGATATCAAGGGCGTGTTGTTGCAATACATGCAATTTCAGTTTCGGCACAAGACAAAGCTTATAGACAAGATATTTATCGAAAAATGGCCGATAGTGGAATTAGTTGTGTTGTTTGTCCATCGGCTGCAATTGCAATGCGTCAATTAGATCAATTCATGGCTCCTGTCCATAATTCAATCGGGAATGTTCCTGAAATGCTTGAGGCTGGAGTACTTGTCGGACTAGGCGTTGATAATGTTTATGACTTTTATCAACCATTTGTGGACGGAGACCTTTGGACTGAAATGAGAATGCTACAAGAAGCTTGCAGGTATTATAATTTTGAAGATTTGGTAGATATCGCCAGCGTAAATGGAAAGAAAATTTTAAATATTAAATAAAAAAGCCCCTCAAAAATTGAGAGGCTTTTTTCGGCGTCTTAATTAAGCTAGATTAGCTAACTAGGCTAACCTTGATAGCATTAGGACCTTTAGGACCATCAGCAACTTCAAAAGTTACTCTGTCCCCTTCTTTAAGGTCTTTGTACTCTACACCTACAAGCTCATTTGAATGGAAAAAAAGATCTTTTTCTTGTCCCTCTCGAGAGATGAATCCGAATCCTTTATCAGTAAGACGAGCGATAATTCCTTCTTGCATTGTTTGATATGTAAAAAAAATTATTTCAATTATCAAACTTTTAATGTCTAGAATGAAACTCGACTATGCTCACTTGGACAGCAATATAATTTGACCAACTCAACGTGTCACATTTTGAGGCATTGGTCAATTTAAAAGTTTTAGATTTAAAAAACGCACGAACACATTTGGGCTTGAGTAAGCTAATAATGGTGTACCCGGCGAGATTCGAACTCACGACCTCAGCCTCCGCAGGGCTGCGCTCTATCCAGCTGAGCTACGGGTACACATATGGAAACTTGGAGGCGACGGTGGGGATCGAACCCACGAATAACGGTTTTGCAAACCGCTGCCTTAGCCACTTGGCCACGTCGCCACAAAAACAGCCATATTGCGTATAAGCTTTCGCTTGGCTGCTTTGCCATTCTACTCAAGAGAGAGATTTCTTGCAAATTTTTTTTCAGGAAGTTAGAATGCGAGGGATAAAAATTTGAATATATTTTTCCCCTCATTTTTGCATCTCATCCTTACCTTCAAAATCTATGTCTAACAAAAAAACGATCAAAAAAATCCTCACAGATAAAGCTGGCACTAAGCCAATTAAGAGGAAGATTTGGTATAAGAAAAAAACTGTTGAGTTGGATCCAGTTGTAGAAAATTATAATGCTGGTGAAGATATTATTTATGATCAACAAATGATCCCATTCGACGTATTCGGGTCAAGAATGTACGCTCGTTTGCTTGAAAAACATAAAGTAATTACAAAAAAGGAATTATCTCAGTTAGAAAAAGGTTTGGATGAAATTTTGGCTCTTTACGCTGCTGGAAAATTTAATTTGAAAATTGAAGATGAAGATTGTCACACAAAAATTGAAGATTATTTGATTGAGAAGCTTGGAGCAACTGGTAAAAAAATCCACACCGCAAGATCTCGCAATGATCAAGTTCTTGTTATGATGCGGCTTTTCATGAAGGAAAAAGCAAAAGATTTAAAAACACAGGCATCAAAGCTTGCAAAAGATCTTCTGAAAGTTGCAAAAAAATATGAATTCATGCCTATGCCAGGATATACACATATGCAAAAAGCCATGCCAACAACATTTGGTACTTGGATTGGAGCATTCGTTGAAAGTTTAATGGACGATATCCGGCTTTTAAATGCAGTTACAAACGAAATCATAGATCAAAATCCACTTGGTTCCGGAGCTGGATATGGTTCGCCATTCAGCTTTGATCGCGATTGGCTTTCAAAACAACTTGGATTTAAACGAACTCAAAATAACGTTATTTACTGCCACAATTCACGTGGAAAAATCGAAGGACAATTGCTTGAAGTTTGTTCTCAAATAATGCTGACTCTAAACAAACTTGCATGTGATCTTTTGCTTTATACAACTCAAGAATTCTCATTTTTGGATATTTCAGATGGAATTGCAACAGGATCTTCAATTATGCCACAAAAGAAAAATCTCGATGTGGCTGAATTAATTCGCGCACGCACAGCAACTGTCATTTCTTGCAAAAACGAACTTACAATGAATATTCTTCATAAAAGTTCTGGATATCATAGAGACGGACAAGAAATCAAAAGGCCTCTGTTCCTTGGAATCCGCTACACAGAGCGTTCAATGGAAGCGATGTCTGTAATTATAAAAAATATCAAACCAAATAAACAAGTATTGATTAATGCTATGACTCCACCGTTATTCGCAGCACATAAAGCATTTGAACTTGTAAAGACTGGTATGCCATTCCGCGATGCTTATATCGAAATTGGAGCAAATCTTGATAAAATCGAAGTAAGTCCTGATGATATTGATAAGCTTCTTCGTATGTCAAAACACCAAGGTGGAACTGGAAATCTTGGACTTGATAGAGCTGAAAAGGAATTAAAGAAACTAGTGAAATAAAATTGAGCTCGAAGGTATTTTTTTATCAAAAAATTAAATCAAAAATAATGCTTAATATAAATTTCGAGAACTTAGAGAAAATTGATGAAAGGCATGGGCTCAGCAACGAAGAAATTGCTTCAAAATCAGCACAAATCGCTCATTATTTGGAGAAAATTCAAGCACGCAATAGAGCTTTTTATAATGTATTTGATGACGCTGATTTAATCACAGAAATTAAGGAGTATGGAGATAGTGTGAAGGGAAAATTTGAAAGTGTTGTAGTTCTTGGAATCGGAGGAAGCGCACTTGGAACCATTTGTCTTGAGCGCAGCCTGAAGCATATTTTTGGGAATGAAAAACCAGATAAGACAAATCCAAAATTATATGTACTCGACAACATAGATCCAAATTTGATTAGGGAAATTGATGATGTAATCAATTATGAAAAAACACTTTTTATTGTTATTTCAAAGTCTGGAAAAACACCTGAAACAATTGCCCAATACTTCTATTTCCGGGATAAAACAGATAAAAAAGGTTTGGATCCTTCGAAAAATTTTGTGTTTGTTACTGGAATGGAAAATAGTTTTCTTCGAAAAATTGGAGAGAAAGAAAATATTAAAATGTTCGAAATACCAAAAAATATTAGTGGTAGATTTTCTGTTTTGAGCGCTGTGGGACTCGTTCCTGCATATTTGATAGGAATCAATATTGATCAATTAATTGAGGGCGCAAAATACATGCGCGATAAATTTTTGAGTGAAAATTTCGAGGAAAATACACCTTTTAAAGTCGCAGTGATGCAATATTTGCTGGATAAAAAGGGTAAATGTATGAACGTTATAATGCCATATTCCCAAAAATTGATTCGCTTTTCTGATTGGTACAGGCAGCTACTTGCGGAAAGTATTGGTAAAGCACAAAACGAAAATGGAGATACTGTTAATGTTGGTATAACCCCAGTTAGCGCACTTGGAGCAACAGATCAACATTCGCAAAGCCAACTTTACAATGAAGGTCCAAATAATAAATTTATTATTTTTATTAAAGTTAATGATCTAGGACAAGAAGTTGAAATCCCAACATTGTATCCAAATGAAGAAAATTTTTCATTTTTACAAGGGGTTTCATTCAACAAATTAATGCATACCGAACAACAAGGAACCACCGAAGCTTTCACTCGCAATAATCGCCCAAATATCACCCTTGAACTCGAAAAGGTAGACGAGTATCACTTGGGAGCATTGTTCATGCTATTTGAGGCTTCTACGGCCTTTCTTGGAGAATTGTATGAAATCAATGCATTCAATCAGCCTGGCGTAGAACTTTCTAAAGTGATTACCAGAGAATTGTTGTCGTAAGATTTCACACGATTTTTTTAATAACCTGTTTTTTGAGCGGCAATAAGGCAAAGTGTCGCTCTCTTTTTTATGTATAACGGGAACAAATCTACGTTTGACAAAATTATATGAACTTTATACAATCACTCCCTTCCTTAAAATTAACGAATATAACTTATGAAAGAAAAAATTACCTCTATACCAGATGGAACAACAGCAATAGAAATTGATTACAGCAATGCTTCGATGGCTATACAAAAGGAAATCCGCGGGATGATATCATTTTTGAATGCTAAAATAACAGATGACAAAATTAGAAAAAAAATAAGATGTGCTAAGCCGCGAAATCAAGAAACCGCAGCCTTCAACATAGAATTAACCGAGGATGTATTGACAAATTGGGATACGGAAGGTGTAGAAATTTTTACAATAGACGAAGAATAATTAGCGGTGTAAAATCAGCACAGCTCACCTTATTATTTTCGTACCTCTTGGTGAAGGTACATAACTAATGGAAGAAATGTCAGACGAACATATCGAATCGACCCATAAAGAAGCTGAACTTATTCTCAGCGAACTTACAAGGGAACTAGTTGACTCTAAGCCTGATGAAGACCCGGCAAAGCGCGAGAAAATACGTGAGACTATCCTTACCGTACACTGTAGAGCCATTGATGTCATGAAAAAGAAACCAGCAAAGGTATAAAAAATTGCTAAACCTTTCAAATCACAAAACTCTAGCCCAAACAAAATTAGGCTATGAGTTTTTTTTATCTTCAAAAATGAAAATGGTCGGGGCAGCAGGATTCGAACCTGCGACCTCACGGTCCCAAACCGTGCGCGATAACCAGACTACGCTATGCCCCGAAAAACCATCGCTGCTTTTAAAGCTCACTCACTATATGGAATTTCTTTTTTGAAGTCAAAGAATTTTTGATTTATAGTGTTCATATGGAAAAACCTTATTCAAAAATCATCGGGCTCCCTATTATCATTGAAGGAGCTGGAAAAGTGGGACGCATAACTGATATCCTCATTAATACAAAAAATGGCAAAGTAGAGGCGTTTTTCACCAATACTGGAAAAATGAAAATCATTATACCTATGGATATTTTGTATTTTGGAATAGGGCTTATTATCGGAGATTTCGATGATATTATTGATGCAGAAGACATCATAAACATACAAGAAATTTTGAAAAGCGATATTGGCATCCTAAAAAGCAAAGTTGAAACAGTAAAAGGGGAATATTTAGGACATGTGCAAGATTATTATATCAACACACAAGCATACGGAATGACTAAAATCGTTGTACACAAGTCCTTTTTTGGACTTTTGAAAACTCCGGACCTTTTGATATCTGCGCGCGATATTGTAGAAATTAAAAAAAATCTCATTATCGTGAAAAATAAATGGGCAAAAAATTTCATTAGC
>JAHJMX010000111.1 GCA_018821175.1 Patescibacteria group bacterium | reverse complement strand
TTCAAGCTTCTGCCCTTTCTTTAATGGAAATCCCAAATATCTTTCAGCTAATTTAATTTTTCGAGCTTTAATCTCTTGCTTTTGAAGCGCATCATTAACTTTCCAAGTTGCTTCTTGAACTTCTTCGATTTTTGCAATCATAGCGGCTTCATACTTAGCCATTTCCTGTAATTTTGGTAAAACAGAAGAAATAAATTGGCTAATAACCTTGGAATCAATGTTCCCCCCAAGCTTTTCTTTCATTTTTTTAGCTATTTTAACACGTGACAAAAGATCTTCCTTGTTAGCTGGTTGTTGTTTTTGCAAATCTCCAGCCTTATACCTAGGGATTGCTTCG
The DNA here is from genome assembly GCA_018821175.1 of Patescibacteria group bacterium. Taxonomy (GTDB): domain Bacteria; phylum Patescibacteriota; class Gracilibacteria; order UBA1369; family PNNO01; genus JAHJMX01. The sequence continues at coordinate 21,081 of JAHJMX010000111.1, read as the reverse complement.
TACAAAATAGCATTTATATTGTTGTATGTTTCCTCACCGGAAAGTGCAGTAGAGGACATGAAAGCATGAATATCGTTTGCAATAATTGAATCTATATTTCCAATTTTAGATTTAATTTCCAGAACAACCTCTTTTGCATTTGGGATTAAATTTGGATCAATATCAACTGGCAAATTACGATTAATATTTTCCAAAACTTTCATATATCGACCTGCAAAATTTTCTTGTAAATCAGTGATGTTTTTCCCTGAAGGATCTTCGGTGTGAGCAGGTGTCTCCGGATTCTCTTGAGACTCTTCGGCTAAATCATCGGCATCAGTCCTCGATCCATCTTCACTATCAACCGTCATGAACACAAATTTATATTCAAAAAACAAACTCTCCGAAGACATTTCTTCATTAAGGTTTTTATGATCTGCTACTTGTTTTTCTGAGAAAAACTTGTGCATAAATTATTGCGTTTCATTAATTATATTATATTATTCAGTCTTGTCAACCTGCGTTGTATGATTGATCAATGGTTTATTTTGTAGGTGGTGTTGGTGGTGTTATCGCCGGTTTTGTCGGCGGTGGCGTTGTTGGTGGGGTTGTTGGTGGCGTTGTTGGTGGCGTTGTTGTTGGAGTTGTTGTTGTTGGAGTTGTTGTTGGTGGCGTTGTTGTTGGAGTTGTTGTTGGAGTTGGTATCTTCCCTTTCACCGTAGGCTTAACAGCAGGTGGAGTTTTAGGACTCGGCTTAATAGGTTGCACGGTAGTCGGTTTATAGTTGCCTCTTTGCATCTCATCAACAACCGTGTTGTACGTATCCTTCTTAACATCCCCCTTCTTAAGATCTGCCAGAAATTGCTTACCAACCCTTGATCTTCCAATGTCAGATTCTAATTTACTAAATCTTCTATCTTGAAATTTCTCTTGAATAACTTTAGCTAATTCCTTCCGTTTAGAAGGACTATTCCAATCCAAATTTTGGCCAACACGCTGCATTGCATCAACAACATCAACTGAAGTCCTAGCTTGCGAAATATCTTTAACGTGAGCTTGCCCACCACTACGTCCATAATCCGCCATAGCCCTCAAAGGCGCACTAAGCTCTTGCCCCATTTGATGTAAAGATTTTTTCTCACTACCGGCCCCTGTAGGTATCAATGGCGTATGTTTAATAATATGCATACCAACACCCTTCAAACCGCCAACTTTCTCTTTAATTAAATTTGTAATACCGTTAGCCATAGTCTTGTCTGCCGCATCAAAAACACCTTTCCAAACAATTGCAACTGCAGCAAAAGCTATTATCATAGCCTGCAAATCAGAAAGTCCAGAAACCTGCAAATCCATAAAAGCCGTTTTTTGCCCAAAACCATTGATTGCATCCCCAATCTTCTGAGAAGCCTTAAAATCAATACTCCTAAATGCTTCTAATATAAGGTATCCAACTGTCATCGGTATTGCTATTTTAATTGGGACAATAGCATGTTGTATAAATTGTTCTTTTAAATCTCCTCCTCCACTTGATGCAAGTAAATCAGGTAAAACAAAAGTCACGACTATCGCTGGTGACAAAGCTATGAAAATCCACAAAACAACAAGCCTGACAAGAAGCACTACAAATAGGGCAACATATGCACTTCCGTAAACAAGATATAAAATTAATGAAAACAATATGTTAAAAAACAAATCACTAATCTGAGCCCCTTGTTTACTCAATGCCTCGCTTACCTGATCTGCATTAACTATATTCATCATTTGAATCGCCATTACCAAGGCTGCATTTTGTGAACTAAATCTTTTAAAAAATTCCTTACCCTCGGTTGTCAAAACGTAATCTGTACCAGCTGTAGATTCAGACTTACAGTAAAAATTGGTCTCAACTTTATCCGTCATATTATCCTTTTCAAGATTTTTACGAAATGTATCAATATTTCCATAAATATTTTTACATACACTTGTTATAAGCTTCTTATCTGCTACTACACCATCTTTAGTCACAAGAACCGTATCCGTAGGAGCCCCCGAAACTTGTTGGCTGATAGTAGATGGCAAAGTGAAAATTGAAACGGTAATAACATTTGTAACATCTAAAACAACTTTCATTGCCACAAATGAAAAATTTACCGCAACAAGTGCAATTGCAAATTTAGGCAAAAATACTTTTAAAGCATAATTATTTTCCCCAAATCCAGCCACATTATAAATTGCAACTCCAAGTAAAATTACAACAAAACCAATATTAATAAAATTTCTAATATGAACCCATATTTCTAATAATTTATCCTCCATCCCTGCACCAAAAAGTATGTCATTATTTAAAAGTCCTCCAATTGCAATAAAAATTGGCCAAAGAATTTTTTGAAGAACCTTTAATAAACTTGCAAACATTGATGTCATCCCATTTAAAACATCAGTTAAAGTCTTTGCAGACTCAGTTGCGACCGTAGGAGCAGCATTAGCCACTAAAGGTATAAATAAAACAATTAACCCAATCAAAATAAGGAATTTTTTGCTTTTTAAACTATTTATAATTTTATTTTTCATTTTTTATTTAAATAAACATAGTAAATCCAACCATACTACCAGCAAGACCGCCAAAACTCCAACCAAGTACCTTTAAAACAGTAAATATCCTATTTTTTTCTTGCTTTTGTTTTGGTTGATTTGTTTCTTGACTCTGCGATGTATCTGGACCACCCTCTCTTGCAAAAGATTCATCTTCATTTGCCAAATATCCTTTTTTTCTAGAGTAAAATTCAGCCTTAATATCTCTAACTCCTGTACGTAGAGTTGAACCTTCATCCGAATATGATATATCTGTTGTTTTATCTTTCTTGATCCCAATATGCGCCGACCCCTGTTGTTGCTCTTCCTCCTGCGGGTTCCCCTTAGGCAAATTCATATTTAACCCAGCTTTTGACCGCCGCGCTACCTCCATCGTACTTTCAATTGCGGCTTTTTGCTGTTCTGCAGTAGGAATATTCGGAATAATTTTTCTTGCTGGGATATCATTGCTTTCACGAGTTTCTTCCATTTTTTTCACTTCAAAAACCTCAACAATAGTTTTTTGTTCATAACTGAAAAAGTTCTGCATTTCACTATCAGTAAGCCAAATTTGTTCAGATGAATTATCTCCCATAGTCAATCTATATCGACGTTGCCCAGGCTGATCTAAATTCACCTCAACGATAGTTTCAGTTCCAGACGAATCCTTCAAATTCCCTCTTAAAACTCCATAAGCATCAATCTGCAAGTTTCTTGCATCAAGTCCAAGTTCAGCTAATTGCTGCTCAACACGAATCTTTTGATTCTGCCAAATAGCAGCTTGAACCTCACGCAAAGTACTTCCATCCCCATTACCAACTGGATTAATCAAGAAAATATAAACTCCATTTGAATCTTTTCGAATTTGTAGTTTTTTTAGCAGCTCAGCCCGCCTCGTAACATCACCAAGAGCATTTTTGATCTCATCTTCTGACAAATAAACATCTTTTCCATCAGCTCCTTTTGCCAAAAGTAATTTACCTTTAGCCAAATTAACACGATCTTGCGCCGCAGCTTCCTTACTAATTTCCCCATTTGATTCTCGTACATCAATCAAACGTTTAATTTCAGATTCCTCAACGGCCTTCACTACACGCATGCAGAATTTAAAAATATTATCACGTGCAACCTGTGAAAAAATCCCTGTTTTAGCATCAGGCAAAGTTCTAAATACAAATTTCTGATCATTATAATCAGAAATCCTTTGCTGATCATTAATAAAATCAATAAATTCATGCCAGAAAACTTTTCTATGTTCAATCCCACCAATATCAAAAATTGTTCCAGTATCTTTAAAATAATCGTCCGAAGTTACAAGCGCATCGAAATCCTGCAAATCAAGCTCTTTATCCATATCAAAAACCTTTTGAACAAGAGGACTCTTCTCAAGCTTTGCTTGATTGAGAATAGTGCCCGTCATGTATGGCATCATGAATGATTGTATAAATCCAGAACCTAAGACTTTCATATTAATTAGATTTTATTTTTTTTGGTTCACTCCCTTTTCGAACATTTTCCGCAATAATAAGGGGTGTTAAACCTTGTTTATCTCGCAAAATATCTTTGTATGAATAATTTTGACCATATGTCACAATGCCTTTGGTTTCGAAACGCTGCTTACTTGTAATGCCAAGCACATCATGAATTCCTATCAACCTATCAAAAATACTTTTGGTTTTAACTACTCCATATCGCTGTTTTGAACTCATCAACACCAAATATCCTTCTCTATCATTGTTCTTAAGCCATGTTTCAAGTTGAGCAAAATCGCTCATTTTAGGCATATCTTTATTTTTTTCTGATTTACCTTTAATTTTCAAAGCATTTTTATCAATAATTTCTTTACGTTTTTTGATATTCACAAATTTATCCAAACTCTCAAATCCTCCTCCATTCACAACCCATTTTTCAATCAATGAATGATTAGAAGAAATCTCAGCCAATTCATTCATTTTTTCATTTTGCAAACCAGCTTTATCTCCATAACCAAACGGATTCCCAGCAGGCTTTGGAGATGGAACAATTTTATCAAAAAAACCTACACTTTCTCCGGGAGTCATCCCTTTTCCAAGATAATGAACACCTCCAGCTGCAGCTGCAGCCCCAATCCAAAAATGTGGTTTTGTAAGTCCAGCAGTCAATTTCTCAGACCACTTATCCGAAGAATTAAAATGAATCATGTAATTTGTTATCATTCCCATAGCACCAATTGCTGTAATCGCCCCAGCTAAAAGAGATCGACGATTCAAGATTCGTTCTGCTCCATTAATTGCCATCGGTGAATTCATCTTTTCACGAATTCCAGCATATAATTTCTCGTTTATTTCGCGAGCTTGAAAGAATTTTTTCTCTTCATCTTGAGAAGTTTGATATGGCGATTTATTAATCTCAGAAAACAATTGTTCACGCTGTTTAATCGTTATAATAGAAGTTTCAGTAAATGTATCAATTAACTTTTTCGCCTCATCTGGAGAATAAATTTTCGCATATTCCTGCAAAACTTTATATCTTTGGTATGGATTCATAATAGAAACAAACAATGCCGAAGCACTTCCTCCAATTTTGTCTCGATCAGTATTAATTTGCTCCTTATATTCATGTTTTTTAAGCATTCTACACACATATTGCACATCTTGTTTTGTCATTGCTCTTTGCCTAATATGCCCTATCACTTCTGTAATATTTACATTTTTTTCGTGCAATTGAGTCACATTATCAATCAACATATCAAAACGAGCATAATCTTCTGGTTCAATCTTATTATTCGGACCAGCAAGTGCCAAAACAGCGTAAGTAATAGCTTGTCCATAAGAAAAAACTTTCTCTTTGTGAGCTTCAATAATTTTATTTGATTTTTCAATAATTTCTTTATATGAAATCGAACTCGCATTCTTGTTCAAATCAATTAATTGTTGATTAAATTCAGCTTCAAAACTTTTCATTTTCTTTTCAATACGCTCAAGCATAGTTACATGCTGTGTTGAAGGACGATCTTTTCCACTTCTTGCCTTAATCGTTGGAGCAACCAAACTCCCTTTAAGCTCACTAAGTGCTTTTTGTGTATTACTTGTAATTTCTTTGGCCGAATAATCTATTTGGTCCCTTGAAGTATTAACAGTTTCTGTCGAAGGCTTAGCAGCTACTGTTGAAATTGGCGGTTGATTTGTAATCTTGTCTTTACTCATTTTTTATATTTTAAAAGTACGAATTAGTCCATCCACAAAGCTTTCTTCTTTCCCTTCAGCCTCTACAAGCTGTGAACACAAATATTCACGAAGCTCTACCGGAGACTGATCTCCAAGCTGAATTGCGATATCAGGTAAATATCTTGAATTCGATTTCAAATTCAAAGTCTTCACATGTGGTGGACGATAAATAATCCAAAAAGATTTAATATGTTGATATGTATACTCTTTCCCCCCAATCTTAATTCCAACACGAGAAACAATTACTTGTACGTGTTTTGGAGTTTCAAAATGTTGCCAAGAATAAATCGCCGCAAAAACAACAAGTGCAAGAGCAAGCGTCCAATTCCCACTAAAAATCGCATAAATACATAAAAGCAAAACAACCAATCCGGCCCCAAAAAACCATTTCCAGCTTTTTTCATGCTGAATATATTCCGGGGCTTCCCAAGAGATAATCGATTTGTTGAACGCATTATGTATATTTTCTTCTTCCATCAAAGTTTTTTTTTAATTTTTGTGTTTATTTTTCAAATCTTTATATTTTAGCACAAAAAAGCGCCTAGATCAACTATCTAAGCCACTTTCTAAGTATTTTAAACTAACTGCAAGATTTAAAGTTTATCTCGTAATCCATTGAGCCATGCATTTTTCGCTTGCTCTAGAGAAATAGTCACGATATCAACTCCATCATTTTCTATTAAAATTTGCCCATCACTAGTAACTTCTCCAATTTCAAAAATTTCTTTAACACCATTACGTGAACAAATTTCTTTGAATTTATCTCGATTTTCTTTAGCAACTTCAACAACAAAACCTCCAGTTTCCGAGAAAAGTTTTTGCATTGAATTAATTCCATCCTCACCACAAGCGCTCAAAGAGATATTTAAACCCTTGTTGCCATCAGCACGCCCTCCAAGTGCCATTTCGACCAAAGTCGTCGCGATACCCCCTTCAGAGATATCGTGAGCAGCAAGAACGAACCCTGCATCAACTGCATCAACCATTGAATAAATTTGGCTTTTCGCCTCACCCAAATCAGCATTTGGAACATTAGCCCCAAGTTCTCCAAGAAGGCGATAATATTCAGACCCACCTAGCTCATTTTTACGTTTTCCAAGCAAATAAATAGCACTTCCAGCATTTTTCAATTGCATCGTTTGTGCTTTATCGGAATTTTCAATCTTTCCAGCACATGAAATAATTGCAGATGGAGAAATTGAACTTCCCTTACTCTCATTGTATAAACTTACATTCCCCGAAATAATAGGAGTTGGATAATCAGGATGACTTTTTAGAGGGATTCCCTCGCAAGCATCAATAATCCCTCGAACCCCCTCAACAAATTCCCACATTTGAGTAGGTTTTTCAGGATTTCCATAATTCAAACAATCCGTAAGCGCAAGAGGATAACCGCCAACTGCTGCAACATTTCTCATTGATTCAACAACTGCATTTCGAGCTTGATGATATGGACTGATTTTCCCATATCGAGCACTTCCATCTACGGAAAATGCAATTCCAATTTTTTTATATTTTTCTGGGACATCTTCTCCAAGTAAAGGCGCAAGAACTCCAGCATCTGCTTCTCCAGATTCAATAATAGTGTCTCCTCTTACTTGTTTATCATATTTCTCGTAAATTGGCTTTCTAGAAGCAATATTTTCAGATGCAAGAAGTTTCAAAAGATCATCATTATAAGTTTCCTTTTCTGCAATTTCAGGCTCATGCAAATCTTTTTCTTGAGGCTCAACTGCGCGATCATACTGAATCCCTTCAGTAATATCTATCGCGCTCGCATCACATTCCTTTTCACCATTAAACCAAATTGTATAATTCCCTTCTCTCACCTTCCCAACTTTCGATGCTCGCGCATTTTCAGCCACAGAAGGCAAATCCCATTTTTTATTATAATGATCCAAAATCAAATCAGTCACATCTGGATGACATACCCAAGCAAAACGCTCCTGTGTTTCAGAACAGGCAATAACAGATGGATGTAAACCTTCCATTCCAGTGTGAATTTTGGCTAAATCAATATCTGCACCAAAACCAAGTTTAGCAATTTGCTCAACAGTAGAGCAAACGTTCCCGCCTGCCCCCATATCTTTAAATGAAACCTTAGATAAATATCCTTTTTCCTTCAAAATCCTCGCCAAATCATAAGTACTTACCATCAAATGACGTTTCAAAAATGGATTTGGTTCCTGCACTGCTCCTTTGTTAGCCTCTTTATCATTTTCATCAAGTTCAATAGAAGCAAACGCAGCTCCACCCATCCCACTGTTGTCAGTTGGTTTCCCAACAATAATTATGTCATATCCAATTTCAGCAGCTTCATCTGGAGCATATGAATGAATAATCGAAGATTCTTTCACAAGACCATAAGCTGCAACATTCACAAGACAATTGTCATCATAAGACTCATCAAAATATACATCTCCACCTAAATTCGGAATTCCAATCGGATTCCCATAACCGGCAATACCAGAAATAACACCTTCCGCAATACGTCTAGCGTTATTTTTCTTAATATCTCCAAAACGCAGTGGATCAAGAGTGGCAATAACTTTTGCTCCCATACAAACAACATCACGCACAATTCCACCAATCCCAGTGGCAGCACCTTCAAAAGGCACAATTTGAGACGGATGATTATGGCTTTCATGAGCCATCACGAGGCCATATCGTTCACCATCAATTGTAGCAATCTCAACAATCCCAGCATCTTCAACTGGACCAAGAATAACGTTCGGCGCATCTGTTGGTAATGTCTTGAGATATTTTTTCGTGCTTCTGTAAGCACAATGCTCACTACATTGAATCCCAAAAATCACAGCTTCAGTCAATGTTGGTGCGCGTCCAAGGATTTTCTCTACTTTTTTTGCTTCCTCGATACTAAGACCAATTTTGTTTTCTTTAAGAACTTTTTCAATTTCCTCATCTGACATTAAAGAAAACTCAAATGTTTTTGACATAAGCTATATTTTTTTACTTAACAAAAGGAGTTAAAGCCATGAATCTCGCTCTCTTGATAGCTCTTGCAAGCATTTTTTGATGTCTCAAGCAAATTCCAGAATAATATCTAGGTACAATTTTCGCGTATTTTGTTGTGAAAGGATTAGTTACTTTCAAATTTTTGTAATCAATGTAATCAATCTCTTCGTCACAAAATGAACATTGTTTATTATATTTGTTCTTAGCCATATTTAAGTTTAGTTTAAAAATTTACAAATTATAAAATGTCATCTGAATCAGGAAGCATGTTGCTCATATCATCAGATCTTTCAAAAACAAGTTCTGGCTCCATCTCCTCACTCTCAGAGCCATCCCCTCGCTTGTTAAGCATAATCATATCTTGAATAACAACTTCAGTTCTGAAACGTTTTGCTCCTTGTTCATCATCCCAAGTCCGTGTTTTTAAATATCCTTCAATGTAAATAAATTTACCTTTTTTGATATATTTTTCACAGAGTTCAGCAAGACGAGACCAAGCTACAACATCATGATATTCAGCTGAATTGTGGTTTCCCCCATCCTGAGTTGTCCATTGACGATTAGTTGCAATACCAAAAGTTGTCATTTGCTGACCATTTGATGTGACTTTCATTTGAGGGTCACGAGTAACATTTCCGACTAAAATAACTTTATTAACACTTCTCATTCCAGACTAATTATGAATAAAATAAAAAAATATTAAAGCTTGATATTGATATCTGGATCATCAAGAATACTCTCAAGTCTAGAGTCTAGATCAGCAATATCCATTGTTTTTTTCTCTTCTTTCTTTTCTTCAATTTTTGGCTCAACCTTCTCGTCTACTTTCTTTTCTGCTTTAAAGATTTTTTCTTCTTTTTCTTCTTTTACTTCTTCTTTATTCTCGATAACACCAGATCTTGGTGCTCCAAATTTTGCCGGCTTAGCAGGTCTAACTTGTTTTTGTTTGATATCCTCTTCAGTAAGTTCTAATTCAGCAAGAGGCTTGATCGTATAGTTTTTTGGACTTTTAACAATCATATGACGAAGAATCTTTGCATCAAGACGTAAACTTGTCTCGATTTCTAAAAGATGCTTTCCATCAAAAGTAAAATAGAAAATTGCATAATAACCTCTATCATGCTTTTTGATAACATAAGCTAAATCACGAACATTCCAGAGATCCTCATGGTAAATTTCACCATGCAAATCTTTGATTTGCTTACGAATTAAATCTAACTGCTTATCAGTCTCTTCTTGAGACATATCAGGAGTTAGAATGACCATGAGCTCGTACTTCGTGAGCTCATTTGCTGCATCTGCAGCGTTTTTCGAAGTTTGTGAAACCATACTTCTTCGGGTTAAGTGCTAGAGCCCTGATCATTTCGCAGTCAGAGCAGAAGAATAAGATAAATACGGGAGAAGGTTATCAAAGAAAACACCTTAAATCAAGTAAGAAAATCTAAAGAACCATACTCATAATTATAGCAATAGATCCGACCACGAATAAATAAACCCCAAATCCTTTAAATGTATGATTTTTGATGAATTTCATCAGGAAATAAACTGAAGCAAATCCAGCCAAAGCTGCTGAAACAAAACCAATAAATAATGGCAGAAAATCTAATTTATCGCTAAAAGAGATCCCTAGACCCATTTCGCTAGCATTCTTCATTTCTTTTATTGCAGTCAAAAGTCCAGCTCCAAAAACAACCGGCATCGACATCAAAAATGAAAATCGTGCAGCTTTTTCGCGAGAAAGTCCTCTAAACAATCCTGTAGCGATTGTTAACCCTGAGCGCGATACTCCAGGGATTAGAGCAACAGCTTGTGCAAGCCCAATAATGATTGCCGAAGGATAATTAAGTTCTTTTTCTTTCTTATATTTCACTATGTACCATTCTGCCAAAAAGAAAATTTCTCCGACAATAATCATCCAAACTCCAACATAAAATAAATCTCTAAATAAAAAATCGATTGAATCTCCTAGAAACAATCCAACCAAAACGGCTGGGATTGAAGCAATAATGATATAAAAAATGAGTTTTTGCGACTCGCGTACATGAACATTCGTTTTATAAAAGCCTAAAAATCCGAAAAATCCCTGAAATAACATCACTACATCTTTCCAAAAATATATAATAATTGCAGTTAAAGTCCCTAAATGGACCATTACATCAAAACTTTTTAAACTTTCAACTTCAAGCCCCAGCAATCTCTCGGCAATAACCAAGTGCCCAGATGATGAAATCGGAAGAAATTCGGCAATTCCCTGCAAAACACCTAAAAATAAAGCGTCAAAAATTGTCATGTTTTATAATAGTTCCAATGTAAAAAATAATTAAGGAGTCGCTTACGCGCCTCTAACATCTGATTAATGTTTAAAAGATCTTATCCCGGTAAATACCATTGAAATCCCAAGCTCATCAACACGCTTCAAAACCTCTGCATCGCGAATTGATCCTCCTGGCTGAATTATAGCCGTTACTCCGGATGCATGCGCTTGCTCAACCCCATCAGGAAAAGGAAAAAATGCATCAGAAGCCATCACAGAGCCTTTAATTCTATCTCCACCTTTAAAAGTTGCGATCGTCACAGCATCTACACGCGACATTTGCCCAGCTCCAATTCCAGTAGTCACAAGATTCTTTACAAAAACGACTGAATTAGATTTCACATGCTTCACAACATTGCGAGCAAACAACATGTCTTCAATTTGCTTTTGCGTAGGGTGTTTCTTACTCATTACCTTTAAATCTTTTTTAGAAACTTTGCGTGTATCAGCATGCTGAATCAAAATTCCACCAGCAACTTTCTTAATATCAATTTTTTCCGGGTCACGATAAAGCGGACCGGTTTCAAGCAATCGTAAGTTCTTTTTTTTGCTGAATATTTCAAGTGCTTTCTTGGTAAATTTTGGCGCAACAACAATTTCCACAAACATCTTTTTCTTATTCATGTAATCTGCAATTTTTTCATTACATGGTTTATTCATTGCAATCACGCATCCAAATGCAGACATTGGATCTGCCATATGCGCCTTTTTAAAGGCATCTTCGATTTTCTCTGAAATCGCAACACCACAAGGATTAGTATGTTTCAAAATTGTGACTGTCGGCTGTTTAAAATCTTTCACAAGTTCAAGCGCAGCATCTGTATCAATAATATTATTATATGAAAGCTGTTTCCCCTGTAAAACTTTCGCATTAGTAACATTAGGCTGATGATTTTCTGGGTTTCTGAAAAAAACTGCTTTTTGATGAGGGTTCTCTCCGTATCTCAAACTCATCTGTTTTTCATAATGCAAATCCATTAGTTCTGGCGCACCCAAAATTGAGCGGAAATAATAACTAATTGCTTGATCATATTTATAAGTAAGATCAAAAGCTTTTAGCGCTAATTGTTGCCGCATTTGAAGCGGAACCTGTCCTTCTCCTTCTAAATGCTTCAAGACACTCGTATAATCATCTGGATCAGTTACTACAGCCACATATTCATAATTTTTGGCAGCAGCCCTTATCAAAGAAGGCCCTCCAATATCAATATTTTCGATTTTCTCTTCATGCCTAGATGAACTTTTTGCCACAACTTCCTGAAAAGGGTATAAATTCACAACTAATAAATCAATGAGTTTGAGCTCATGTGCAACAACTGCATCCATATGATTTTTATCATCACGCACAGCAAGTAATCCACCAAAAACACGTGGATGCAAAGTTTTAACGCGACCATCCATCATCTCTGGGAATCCAGTATAATCAGACACATCAATAACTTTTACGCCATTTTTCTTAAGCTCTTTTGCCGTTCCACCAGTAGAAAGAATTTCAATACCCAAATCCTGTAATTTCTTCGCGAATTTCGCAATATCTTTCTTATCCGAAACACTTATCAAAGCTCTTCGAACAGGATGAGGATGAACTATAAATTCAGAATTCATATTGCATTATTTTAAATTGATTTTATCTGTGACATCATTAGTATTTGCAGAATCATGATTGTGCTTTTTGTGCACTGGATCATATCCTCCCTCACTCCATGGATTACACCTTAAAACCCTATAAATACATTTCACACTCCCAACAACAAGACCATCATCCTTAATTGATTCATAGCAATAAGAAGAACACGTTGGCTTATATTTACAATATCCATATGGGAACATTTTTTTCATAGGACCATGATCAAATGAAAAAGTTTTTTGGTAGATTCTAATAATTAGACACGCTATAGAACGTGGCAAGCGCCAAACCCATTTAATAATATATTTAAATATAAGCGTGACATAAAAAAATAACCGCGCTCATCTTATGTGAATGCGGTCATTTTGTAAAGTTTTGTAAGTATCTATTCTACCAATAATATGATGGTACTTGTTTCACACCGTTATCACGAACTTCGAAATGCAAATGAATTCCTGTTACACCATATACACGTCCAGTATTCCCCATTCTTCCAATAACCTCTCCTTGACTAACATATTGTCCTTTTGAAACCGTTAGGTAGTCCATATGAGCATATAGAGTTTGGATTCCATTTCCATGGTCAATAATAACGTAATTACCATATCCTCCACCCCATGTTCCAGAAGAAGCAGTTACAACAGTTCCTGCTGCTGCTGCCCAAATTGGCGGCTTACTTCTATCTGCAAGATCAACAGCTCTATGCCATGAATAATATCCTTGAGTAATTGAACCACGTGTTGGCACAATTAAGAATTTACCAACAGTTGGAGCAGCCGTACTAGGATCAAGAGCGACGCGAGTAGCCGATGATGTTTGAGTAGCGATACTTCTATCTGCAGAAGTAGGCGTAGCAATCACTACAGGAGGAGCAATTTGTTCTCCACCAGGAATGAAAATTTCTTGTCCAACTCTCAATTTACCATCTGAAATTCCATTTTGTTTCAAAATATCATTCGCTTCTACATTATATATACCAGCGATCTTCGCAACAGTTTGACCGCTCTTAACTTGGTGACTTACACCATCAACTGGTGGAATCACTAATTTTTGTCCAACTTTTAAAACAGCATTTTTAGAAACGCCGTTTTCCCATACTAATGTTTGAGTATCAAGACCATAAGCTTCAGCAATTAAAGAAAGTGTTTCACCACTAGCTACAACGTGAACAGCTTTATCTGTCATTTCACTTCTATCAGATTCTCCAGTCTGAGGGTTTACAGGGACCATAAATCCCGCATCATCAGCAATAATTGTTGACGAAATCATTGGATACGCTGTTTGATCAAAAGCGTAATCTGAATCCGAAAAAGCAATATTTGGTGAAAATGAGGTAATTAACACGAAGAACATTACAAATCCAAATGTTTTTTTCACAACTTGGCTTTGAGAAATAACCCTTTGCGATGAAATGACTCTTCTTACCGCAATAGGTTGTCTAGCTAGCGTGTGTACTTTAAACATTGTAACGAATTTTGAGAATCCACTCGCTAAAGAGTATAAACTCGAAAAATTCTTTCGGTGACGCTCTTTTCGAGCGAATTTATTTACTTCTAATTTGTTTGTATATGTACTTATAGTGAAGGTTCCTTGTTATTAACATTGTTTGATAAGCTCCAATTTCTAGCTTGTTCTTGAGCTTTCCAACCAATGTGGCAGACAGCGCCTTGATAAAGTAATAACCGATGCTGAACGGTAGCATATATTAATACCGATTGCAACGATTTGTCAAGTCTTTCCATTTACTTGGTGTGAAGAATCACACGAAATTATTATACAACTTGCGCAAGTAGATGCGGAAAGACATGCCATTGACAATCTATTGTGAATGTTGCAAAACGAGTTTGTGATTTTGCTGGTATTCCATAAAGGAATATAATTATTTTTCCGCTTACAGCAGCTATTTATCGATAACCTGCATTGTTTTGCAAGAAAGATAAAATAACAAAACTTATATTTCCCTTTTATTTTGACATCTATAAACTTTTATTTTGTACGTCGGCTGTGTTTTTAAATGAAAAATCATCAAAAATCCGCATAAAATAAAAAGCATTGAAAGCCCAGCGCCTTCATACTATAATGGGCAAAACATGAACTCAGACCTCATTTATTATGCCATCTGTATCAGATTATAAAATTGCTACCATCGGTAGCCACAGTGCCCTCCAAATCCTAAAAGGTGCGAAAGACGAAGGTTTCGAAACTATTTGTATCTGCGCCAAAGGTAAGTCCAAACCATATGAAAGTTTCAGAGTCGCAGATAAAATTATCGAAATTGATGATTTCGCAAATTTCTTCGAAATTGAAGATCAGCTAATTAAGGAAAATGCGATTTTAATCCCACATGGATCTTTTGTAAGTTATATCGGCCCTCAAAAAATGAAAGAAGTGAAAGTAATGCATTATGGAACTAAGGGAATCTTAGAATGGGAATCAGATCGTGTAAAAGAAAGGAAATGGTTGCTTGAAGCTAACTGTAAACTGCCAAAAATCTTCTCTTCACCAGAAGAAATTGACCGCCCTGTGATTATT
Source organism: Patescibacteria group bacterium (assembly GCA_018821175.1). Taxonomy (GTDB): domain Bacteria; phylum Patescibacteriota; class Gracilibacteria; order UBA1369; family PNNO01; genus JAHJMX01. Next base: position 5,897 of record JAHJMX010000111.1, on the reverse strand, counting down.
AAATTCCATGGAGCCCATGGAGGAAAAGGTTATTTCATCGCAAATTCACCAGAAGATTTTTACGAAAGTATGAGGCAGTATCCGAATGAATCCAAATATGTAATTCAAGAATATATAGTCGGCGTACCTATTTACGCACACTTCTTTTATTCACGCCTAAATCAAGAGCTTGAAATTATGAGTTTCGACAAACGATATGAATCAAATGCAGATTCTATAGGCCGAATTGCAGCACGTGATCAACTTGATGCAAATATTAGAACCAGCTATACGATAACTGGTAATATCCCAATCGTTATACGCGAATCAATGCTTCCTTCGATATTCGAACTTGGGGAAAGTGTAGTTAATATTTCGAAAAAACTTGTTGGAGATGGACTTTTTGGACCATTTTGTCTTGAAGGGATCGTGGACCCAAATTTAAATTTTTATGTTTTTGAAATTTCTGCAAGAATCGTAGCTGGGACAAATCCATTTACTTATGGATCTCCTTACACATGGTTGCGTTACAACGAACCAATGAGTACCGGAAGACGAATTGCCCGTGATATAAAAGAGGCAATTGAGCAAAATCATTTAGATAAAGTGTTGGGATAACTGGAATAATAGGATAAAAAATACGATCAAATAAATTATAAATTTTTACTTAAATATTTTAGATATGATAAGCAAAAAAGACATTGAAAAAATTCTCGAAAATTACGATTTAAATGAAATTACAATTGGTGCGCTTGGTGGACATAGTGCTCTAGACGTATGCCAAGGAGCCAAAAAATTTGGGTTTAAAACACTAGTTGTAGCGCAAAAAGGACGTGAAAAAACTTATTATAAATATTACAAATCACGCGACGGAAAAGGTTGCGTAGATGATGTCCTTTTAGTTGATAAATTCAGCGATATTGTGAACCCGGAAGTCCAAGAAGAGCTTCGCAGAAGGAATACTATTTTCGTGCATAATAGATATTTTTGGGTTTATTGCAATTTTGAAGAAATTGAAAAAGATTTTAAAGTTCCAATTTACGGAAGCAGGGAACTTGTAAAATTAGAGGAAAGAGATCAGCCAAACAACCAGTATGAATTACTCGCAAAAGCCGGTATACGCCTTCCGAAAATCATACGAAAAGGCAAAAGTGGGATGTCGGATAGCGATCTCCGTAAAGCTTTTGACAAACATTTCGTGAAAGAGAAGGGTGGCCCATTGTTAATTAAAGTAAATGAAGCGATTCGCGGCTATGAACGTGCATTTTTCGTTATTACAAAAGGAGAAGATTATTTCTCAATCAGTAAAAAAATGATTGCTGACGGAGTAATAAACAAGAAAGATCTTGATCGCGCTGTAATCGAAGAATTTGTGATTGGAGCACAAGTAAATTTCAACTATTTTTATTCGCCTCTTACAAACGAACTTGAATTAATGGGCACAGACACACGTCGGCAAACAAGTTTAGACGGATTTTTACGACTTGACGCTGTTGTCCAATCGAAATTAATTGAAGCTGGATATAAACCATCAATGATTGAGACTGGACACATTGCATGCACAATTAAAGAATCAATTGTAGAAAAGGCCTTTTTAGCTGGCGAGAAATTTGTTGCAACTATGAAAAAAGAAATAAAAGGTGGAATTATAGGACCATTTGCCCTTCAGGGAGCTGTTTCGGCTGAAAGCGGAAAAGAAGAAATTGTGATTTTCGATGTTAGTATGAGAATTCCAGGGTCTCCTGGAACAAAATATACTCCATATAGCGGTTATTTATACGGGCAAAGCATTGGATATGGAGAAAGAATTGCATATGAAATTTACGACGCAATTCCACAAGGCAAATTAAAAGATATTCTCACTTAAATAACCATTTTAAAATATGAAAGTTGTTTTATTAGCTGCTGGTAGAAGCAAACGAATGCAACCAATTCCAGATAAGAATTTTTTGATTTTCAATGGAATAAAGCTAATTGTTCATCAATTAATGCAACTAAAGCATGCTGGATTTGATGATATTTTAATTATGGGTGGAGAGCACAATTTGGATAAATTGAATGAATTAAAAAATTGTGAGGAATTGAAAGGGATGAAAATTCAAGTATTGGAGCAAAAAAACTTAGAAGAAGGTATGGCTGGAGCAATTATGGATGCCAGTGAAGTAATTGGAAATAACCCGATCTGCATAGTTAGTTCAAACGACATCGTCAATGTAATGGCATATGAACTTATATTAAAAGCAGCTCAGAACGATGATTTTGAAAGTTATATCGTTGGGAAAAAAGTAAATCAATATTTCCCAGGAGGTTATTTAGAAGTCGAAGAAAACGGAACTATCAAAAGTATTATTGAAAAACCTGGAGAAGGGAATGAACCAAGTGATCTTGTAAATATTGTTATCCACTACCATAAAAATACTGCAAAATTAATCGAAGCATTACGAAATGTAAAAACAGAAAATGACGATAAATACGAAGTTGCTCTAAATAATTTGATAAAAAGTGGAAGCAAAATGCAAGCTGTTTCATTTGAAGGTAATTGGCAACCGATCAAGTTCCCATGGCATATTTTCAAAGTCATGAAACTTCAGTTTGAGCAAATCGAAGGTCGCATTTCCACAGAAGCCCAAATTGCAAACAGTGCAATTATAAACAATAAAGATAAGGTAATTATCGAAAGCGGCGCAAAAATTTTTGATAATGCAGTTATTAATGGCCCTTGTTATATCGGGAAAAATGTAATTGTTGCAAATAATGCTTTGGTACGGGATTCGATCGTAAATGATGGATGCGTAATAGGATATGCAACTGAAATAGCTCGTTCATATCTTGGAGAAAATGTATGGACTCACACAAATTATATTGGAGATAGTATTATTGCTGGAAATTGTTCATTTGGGTCTGGAACTGTCACAGGAAATTTAAGATTAGATGAACAAGATATTAAAATTAATATCAATGGAAAATCTGTGTCTAGTGGTGCAAATAAATTCGGACTTATAACTGGCGAAAATATTAGATGTGGAATCAATACAAGTTTTATGCCAGGAATTAAAATTGGAAGTAATAGTCTGATCGGCGCTGGACTTGTGATCCCACAAGATATCCCAGAAAATAGCTTCGTAAAAGGAAAAATCGAATTAGACATCCGCGAAAACAAAACCGATCTCGACCCAAATGCACGCGAAGAAATGATGAAAAAATTAAAATAATTTCACTCATTAAAAACTTACACATGAAATTGAAAATGAAACCATGGCTAAAGGGAGGTATAATTGGAGTTTTGATAGCCATAAATTTATTCGTCTTTTATATAATAATATATTTGCCACTTGGGTTTGCTGTATTTGCGGGAAATCCTCCATTTTGGTTCTGGATACCTCCATTTCTCAGTGGACATATGATTGCCCTGATAAGTATAGAGTTTAATGGAAACACAGCAATTGCTATATTCCTAGCTATTTATTTCGTTGTCGGAGCGCTAATCGAAACATATTTATCACGCAAATCTGCGAAAAAATAATCGCCATTTCACCAGACACATTTTTGCCCCTTTTTTCCGTGTTTTCAGAATATTAACTGCAATACTTTTTGCAAATACAGGCAACGTTTAATCCTTGAAATTGTTTTGATAATGTATTATTGATGGAGGCGATAAGATATCCATGAAAAAACAAATGATATATCCAAAAACACTAACAGAGAAGGAAAGATTACTGAAAGCTGTTCAGATGAGACGAGACATCGTTGAAATGGTGCACGTCGCAGGATCTGGGCACCCTGGAGGATCTTTGTCATCTGTAGAATTACTCGTTACACTATATAATGAGTTCCTAAAGCACGACTCCGAGAACACTTCATGGGAAGATCGTGACCGCATGGTTTTTTGTAAATGCCATATTACACCTGCTATTTATTCTATTCTTGCAAGAACTGGGTATTTTGATCCATCAACATTAAAAACTTTCAGGAAATTTGGATCTGATCTCCAAGGTCACCCTTCAAGATTCTATCCAAGAGGCTTGGAAATGTCTGGCGGATCACTTGGGCAAAATCTTTCAATCACTCAAGGTATTGCTCTTGGTTTAAAAGCTCAAGGCAAACCTAATAGAGTTTATGGTCTTTCAAGCGAAGGAGATCTTCAAGAAGGACAAAGCTGGGAAGCAATTATGGCTGCAGCTCATTATAAATTAGATAATTTAATTCTTCTTGTAGATTACAATAAACTTCAAATTGATGGAAATTGTGAAGATGTTATGGGTGTTCACCCTCTAGATAAAAAATTTGAAAGCTTTAATTGGCATGTAATTAATGTAGAAGATGGCCACAACTTTGAGCAAATCAGAAAAGCTATTGCTCAAGCTCAAACTTTGAAAGGAAGACCAACCGTAATTATCGCAAACACTATTAAAGGAAAAGGTATCTCTTACATGGAGAATCAAGCTGGATGGCATGGTAAAGCTCCAAATAAAGAAGAATATGAAATTGCCATGAAAGAACTTGATGAAAAAGAAATGGCAATAAATAAACAATATTCATAAATTAATAAATACAACGACAATGGCAGAAAGAGAAATGATGCTAACTAGGCAAGGATGGGCAGATGCACTGCTTGAACTAGGAGATAAAAATCCAAATGTTGTTGTCCTTGATGCTGATCTTGCAAAATCAACTCTTACTTCTTTATTTAAAGAGAAATTCCCAAAAAGATTTTTTGACATGGGAATTGCAGAACAGAATATGATTAATACCGCAGGAGGGCTTTCTCTAACAGGACTTATCCCTTTTGTTGCCACATATGGAGTTTTTGTTTCTGGAAGAGCGTGGGAGCAAATAAGAACTAGTATTTGTTATGGGAAGTTAAATGTAAAACTTGGTGGAGCACATGGAGGAATTTCTGTCGGACCGGATGGAGCAACACATCAAGCCCTAGAAGAAATCGCAATCATGAGAGTTATCCCAAATATGACTGTCCTTGTTCCTTCTGATTATTATGAAACAAAAAAGGCTGTCCTTGCGGCAGCTGCAATGCAAGGCCCTGTATATATTAGATTTGGACGTGAAAAAGTGCCAGTAATCACAAATGCAGATACACCTTTTGAAATAGGTAAAGCAATCACAATGAAAGAAGGGACTGATGTCACGATAGTTGCGTGTGGAACAATGGTTGCCGAGGCTTTAGATGCAGCAGAAGAGCTTGCAAAAAACGGCATCAATGCAGAAATTATCAACTTACATACAATCAAACCAATAGATAAAGAAGCTCTTGTTAAATCAGTCAAAAAAACTCGCTGTTTAGTAACAGCAGAAGAACATCAACTTGCAGGAGGAATGGGAAGTGCTGTCCTCGAAGCTTTAGCTTCAGAATTTCCAGTACCAACGCAAATGGTAGGAATTGCAGATACATTTGGAGAATCAGGAGAACCAAGAGAATTAATGGTTAAATATGGGATAACTTCTAAGGAAATTATCGAGAAGGCTAAACAAGCCATTCAACAAAAATAGTGAATTCTACCATTTAACATAAGTACACAAAAAACTATGAAATCTTTTTCAAAACGAATGCCACGGCTTGGGACAGAAAATGCTTTTTCTGTTATTGGAAAAGCTAAGAAATTTGAACGTGAAGTCCTTGCCCCACAAGGTAAAAAACTTGTTTACCTACAAATTGGTGAACCTGGATTTGATACTCCAAAAAACATTAATGAAGCTGCGATCAAAGCGATCCACGATAATCAAACTCACTATACTCCAACAACTGGGATTCCAGTTTTGAGAGAAGCTATAGCTAAAATGTCTTCTTTATATTCAGCAAAACCTTATGAAGCAGACGATGTTGTTGTTGTTCCTGGAGGGAAACCCGTTATGTTTTATATGATTAATGCCCTGATAGATGAAGGTGATGAAGTGATCGTCCC
>JAHJMX010000110.1 GCA_018821175.1 Patescibacteria group bacterium | reverse complement strand
ATTCTATTTATTTTCGTATTGCTGTCAAGCAAAACTCGGTCTTATAAAGAATTTTTCATAAAACTCTTTTGTGTCCTTTAGATGTTTTAACAATTTTTCATCATCCCCAGCGTTTAAAAACTTAGGATTTACCTTAATTGAAATTGTGCCTGGAAATTCATCCTGGCTGAGTTTTGTAAGGAAACTTTCAAGTGGAAGGATGCCGTCTTCTGGCAAATAATACTGCTTAGATCCTTTTACATTTGAAAGGTGAATATGTACTAAATATTTTTGAAGTGATTTATAAACACGGATAAGATCTTGTCTTTTTATTGCTATGCGAGTTGTATCGATCGCTGCATGTTTGAATTTTTTCATTTCAACAAGATTGTTCATAGCATGTTTTGGAATGATTCCAAGAATTAGATCGTCTGGTGCGTTTTCAAGCGCAATAGAAATGTTTTCTTTTGCACGAATTTTTGGCACTTCTCTTTTGAGCCATGCAGTTTGTTTGAAATTCAAGATTCTTGGAGGCTGAATAATAATTACTTTTGTTTCAACTATTTTCGCTAGATCTACAGTATCTTGAATTCGTTTTGGAGTTGCTTCTAGCAATTGTACTGCCAAAATTGGAAGTCCATATTGTATAGATAAACTTTTAATATATTGCGCATTTTGAGAATCGAAATTTCTTTCGCTTATTGCAAGGTCAATCCCGTCGTATCCAGCTTCTTTTGCGAACTGGAATATACGATTTAATCCGTACCCGTTAAGTGAATCTGTAGAAAGTGCTAACATATTTGTTTTTTTAAAACTTTAAACTTCCTAGTATTTTACCACAAAAAGCATTGTTTGGGCAATAGCGGAATGCCAATCAACAGTTAGCGAAACGTTTTGACAAAATTAGATTTTCTAATTTGTATAGCGGTTATTTTTTTTGTACCATTTTTTCGCGACCTCCCATGTATGGACGAAGAACTTCAGGAATAGTTACGCTTCCATCTTCATTCTGGAAATTTTCAAGAATTGCGACGAAAATACGGGCCATTGCTATACCGGTACCGTTTAATGTGTGCACAAAGTCTTTTTCACCATTTTCATCTTTGTAGCGAATTTTTCCCCGGCGGGCTTGATAGCTTGTTGTATTTGAACAGCTTGTGATTTCTCGATATTTTCCTTGTGTTGGGATCCACGCTTCGATATCAAATTTTTGTGCTGCAGGATTTCCAAGGTCGCCTCCGCAAACGTTGACAACTTGATATGGGATATTTAGCCCTTGTACAATTTCTTCTTCAAGGCTCAAGATCAATTGATGTTCTTCTGCTGAAGTTGCTGGATCAACAAAACTAAACATTTCGATTTTGTCGAATTGATGTACTCGAATAATGCCTTGAGTATCTTTGCCGTAGCTTCCAGCCTCACGTCTAAAGCAGTTTGAGAATCCGACATAGCGTAATGGCAATGTTGATTTCTCAATAATTTCATCATAATGAAGCATGCAAAGTGGAACTTCTGCAGTTCCAATTAAATACAAATCATCTTCGTCGGGGTTTACTCTATAGATTTCATTTTTATCTGCGGGGAAAAATCCAGTTGCAATCATAGCTTCTTCGCGCACTAGAGTTGGTGGCAAAATTGGCTGGAATCCTTTAGCCATTATTTTTTCAAGAGCGTATTGAACTAATGCAAATTCAAGCAAAACTAAATCGTTTTTTACATAATAAAATCTTGATCCTGATGTGCGAGTTCCTCTTTCGATATCTAGTATGTTTAAATATTCTCCTATTTGCACATGATCTTTTGGCTCAAAATCAAATTCAGTTGGCTGTGAAAAGGTTCGTAAGATTTGGTTATCTTGATCGTCTGCACCTTCTGGGACTTCTGGTAAAGGTGGATTTGGAACTCGCAAAAGTAGTGGATTTAGTTCTGTTTGTAGGTCTGTAAGTTCTTGTTCTTTGATCTTCAAGTCGTCTTTTAATGATTTCATCTCTTCAAAAAGCCCAGCCTTTTCAGAATCGTTTTTTTGTGGGATTTCTTTTGAAACTTGGTTTTGTCTGGCGCGAAGATCTTCTATGTCATTCAGTAAATTTTTACGCTCAGAATAAAGTTTAACGATTTGATCTATATCATCATGTGCACGTTTTTTGCGGCAGCCATCTTTTACAAGATCTACATTTTCAACGATAAATTTAAGGTCTAGCATGCGAGGATTTTTAAAATTAATGTGTGGATTTGAGTGTGATTGACACAATTTCTATCCACATCCTTTTATAGATGAAGAGGGAGTAAATGTAAAGATGATGGGGGAGTTCTAAGCTATCTTTCTCAAATTCCTTTCACCAAGGATCTCTTGAAATATTGATTGAGCTTTCTCTAATGGAATTCTTTTTTTTTCTCTGTTTATAATTTCAGAATAGAAATATTTTTTATATCTAAAGATTTTTTGTCTTGAGCTTTGAATGACTGATCTTAATTGATTCATGTCTAATGTTTTACTTTGGGATTTGTAAATTTTTTGAATTTCAGATGCTATTAATATTTTGTTTGGATAATCTGGATGGACTCCAATATTCATTTTTATCCATTCTTGTTTTTCTTTTGTCTTAAACCCATTTTCGACGCACCATTCTTTGAATAAAGTTTCATTCACCATTTTTACTTCTATAATTTCCATTCTTTTATTGGTTTTAAGTAATGCAAAAATCACTTCTAAGATTTGTCTTACCCGTTCACTAGAAATCAACATTTTTTTTGCAATTTCTTCATATTTCAAACCGTCTATTATACGCCATTTTAATATTTGTTTTTCTTTGTCTGGCAAACTATTAATCATTAAAATTATTTTATCTTGGATGTCATTGTTTATGATTGTATCTTCTGGAGTGTTCAAATCAGTTAATTCCTCAATAAGATCTGATGTGCAAGCCCGGCTATCTTGATTCAATGGTTGGTCAATGGCTATATATTTACCGCTTTTATTAATTGTGTTTTGCAGATTTTTAACAACATTAACGTCTAAATTCATTTCTGCTGCAATTTCTTCTGGTGGTATAGTTTTTCTTTCCGGATTCTGGCTTTTTAATTTATGAATGACGAATCGCATTTTTGGTAAATTGCTACTTTTTGTATTTATTAAACTTTGTTGGTCAATAAATGTTTTGAATATTGGATTAATATAATTAGATATTAAAATCCAAATATTTCCCTTTGCCGGGTCAATCTTTGTTATATTTTCACTTATTATTTGCATAGTTAAACTTAGAAGATCTTCTTTTTCTTCATTGTTCAAAACAAGACCTCCAGAGTTTAATTTAGAGTTGATCAATTTTAATATATAGTCTTTTTTTCCCCAGATAGATTGTGTGCGAACTCTTGTGTTCCCATATTTGATTAGGACTGATTCCCATTCAGTTAATTGGCAATCTAAATCATCTGTGTGTTTTTTGTATTTATTTTCTGAAGTTGTTCGGTCTAATAGAAAATATTCTGCATTAAAGATTTTCAAAAATTCTTGCATTAAGTTCATTCCATTTATCTTTAAAAGTTCAATTATAGCTTCATATCTAACTTCTGCGGTTTCTTCATTGTGTAAATATTTCGTTGCATGTGTTTTTTCATATTCTGCTATTTTGCCTTGAATATTTTGGTGATCTATCTGTTGATGTAATCGAGACAATACTATGAAGCTATCTATTTTTTCTAATACCCCAGATTTATTACAGATCCATTCCAAAAAGTGGTTTGCGATACTGCTTGTTAATTCTACTTTTCCATTGAATAATGCCGTATTTTGAGTTATTGCATCTGGATTCCTTTCTTTTAATATATTGATTGTTGTTTCTAATATGTTTTTTTGTGTCTTCTTGTTAGCAATTAATTCTCTTTGTATATTGGTAAAATTTGCCATTAATTCGGTGTGTAATTTTATTTTTTTATTTACTGTTTTTTTTGCACTTTCATTTTTCTTTTTTTCTAATAGATCTTTTTCGCAGAGAATCGTTGATTGTAGTCGTTGATTTATTATTTCTTTAATTACACTTGGTGCAATTTCTGTATCTTGATGGTTTTTTATAACATTTATAATTGCATCTTGAGCTAGAATCACTATGCGTCTTGAAGTTATATCTAGTTCAAGATCTTTACATGTTTTGCTAGTATGCTCTATCGCTATTTGTTTTATTGAAGAAAAATTCTCAGAATTTATATGTATTTTGTCCGGCATTGTAATTTCGTTTTCTACTGTTTTGCTAGTTTGATCTAATGTTGTTGATACATATATTTGAGTTGTATTTTGGATTGATTCGGGAACACATTTTGGATCATGGTTGAAGTTATTTTCAGGTTCTGCGATTGGATCTTCGTTTTTGTAATCAAAAAAATAAGTGTAATCAAAATTATTCATGAATTCTTCTATGAAAAATTTATGATTTTCTTCTATAAAATCAATTATTTTTGTATATATTTCTTCTATTTCAAAATCCTTTAATTCTTCAAATAGCTCTTTTTGATCTTGTTGTTTGTATATTTTGTATAATACAGCAGATTTCTCGTTATTGATGAAATAGAAAGTATGTTTGAAGAAAAACCCTAAGAATTGATTTGCTAAACAATTAATATATTTTGGATTTTGTAATTTTTGATCGTAATTTTGGAGTATTTTAAGTTTTAGTTTTTCTTTTTTACTTAACAGGGAATAAGCTTTTTGTTGAATTATTTTCCCAATCGCGTTTTGGTCTTTTTGTTTTAAAATTTCAAGCACTGTATTGATTACGGATTTTTGTGCAGAATTGCTCAAAGAGAGTTCCTGCAATAAATCAGCGATATCGTTAGAATTGATTTCGTATTTAGAATTTAGGTCGTCGTTTTCTTCTAGTCTTTTGACCATCATTAAGTAGTTATTTGAGCGCTTTTTTTCGGGCATATTGATGAATCCCGAGTCCAGAATTTTAAGTAATTTAGTGAGAATGTCAAGGGTGAAAAAAACATAGGTTTTTCTAATGTTTGTAATTCTGTAATGGTTTAGCATATTGGATGTGAGGAAAAGGGGCTTTATTGTACGCAAAAAAGCCCACACATTTCTGTGAGGGCTTTTTAAACTTCATCCGTATGCGATTTCTTCGAAATCGCATTTTATATAGATTTTGTTTTCGCTCGCATGGTGACTCGCTATTGCTTGTCACTGTCTTCTACAACTTCTCCTTCTACAACGTCTTCTTCAGGTTTTTGTTTAACAGTTACGTCTGGATCATCTGCACCACCAGCGGTAGCACCTTCTGCACCAGGAGCTCCTGCGGCAGGTCCTGCTGCTTTGTACATTTCAGCTCCAACCTTTTGGATTAAGTCCGAAAGGTCATCGTAGCCGCGTTTTATCTCATCGTTACTTGCGTCTTTATTTTCCAAGAGCTTTTTAAGTTCATCAACTTTTTCTTGAACAGGCTTCTTCACGTCATCGCTGACTTTGTCTCCTGCATCTTTTAAAGTTTTTTCACTTTGGAAAATCAAACTTTCAGCTTTGTTGCGAGTTTCGATTTTTTCTTGTTTTTTCTTATCTTCCTCAGCATATTGCTCAGCTTCTTTCTTCATTCTTTCGATTTCATCCGTGCTCATGTTAGATGAACCAGTAATTGAAATGTGTTGTTCTTTTCCAGTCCCTTTGTCCAGAGCTTTTACTTTCAAAATTCCGTTTGCATCAATATCGAATGTTACTTCGATTTGGGGTATCCCTCTTGGTGATGGTGGAATTCCATCAAGTACGAATCTTCCAAGTGATTTGTTGTCACCTGCCATTGGGCGTTCTCCTTGAAGAACGTGAATTTCAACTGACGGTTGATTGTCAGCAGCAGTTGAGAATACTTGTGATTTAGAAGTTGGGATTGTTGTATTTCGTTCGATTAATTTTGTAGCAACGCTTCCCAAAGTCTCAAGTCCAAGCGAAAGTGGAGTTACGTCTAGAAGAAGGATGTCTTTTACATCTCCTTGCATTACACCTCCTTGAATTGCAGCTCCCATAGCCACAACTTCATCTGGATTTAAGCCTCTGTGAGGTTCTTTCCCAAAAATTTCTTCAACTTTCTTTTGAACTGCTGGCATTCTTGTCATACCTCCAACCAAAAGAATTTCATCAATATCACTTGCATAAACTTTTGCATCTTCCATTGCTTTGCGGCATGGATCAACAGTTTCGTGAATTAAATCAGCAATAAGATCTTCAAGTTTTGCTCTGCTTAATTTTAGATTTAAGTGCTTAGCTCCACTTGCATCAGATGTTATGAATGGAATGTTGATTTCAGTTTCACTTGCTGATGAAAGTTCGATTTTTGCTTTTTCAGCAGCGTCTTTTAGACGTTGTAGCGCAATTTTGTCTTTAGCAAGATCTACTCCTTGTTCTTTTTTGAATTCTGTAACAAGCCAGTCAATGATTATCTGGTCGAAATCATCACCACCAAGCTGAGTATTTCCATTAGTTGAAAGTACTTCGAATTGTTTTTCGCCATCTACATTTGCGATTTCAAGAATTGAGATGTCGAAAGTACCTCCACCTAAATCATATACTGCGATTTTCTTGTCTGCTCCTTTTTTGTCGATTCCATATGCAAGGGCAGCAGCAGTTGGTTCATTGATAATACGTTTGACTGTTAGTCCGGCAATCTGACCAGCATCTTTTGTTGCTTGTCTTTGCGCATCATTAAAGTATGCAGGAACTGTAATAACAGCTTCTGTAATAGTTTCTCCAAGATATTTTTCTGCATCTGCTTTAAGTTTTTGCAATATCATTGCAGCGATTTCTGCAGGGCGACGTTGTTTTCCGTCGAGTACGATTTCAACTTCTCCATCTTTCCCTTTTGCACATTTAAATGGCATGCGGTCGATGTCTTTTTGAGATTCATTGAAAAGGTGTCCTATGAAACGTTTCGCAGAGAAAATTGTATTTTCTCCATTTGTAACTGATTGGCGTTTTGCACTTACACCAACAAGTCTTTCAGAATCTTTGATTGCAACCATAGATGGGGTTGTCCGTCCACCTTCCACATTAGGGATAATGGTAGCTTCAGATCCTTCCATTACTGCCATACAGCAGTTTGTGGTACCAAGGTCAATTCCTAGAATTTTAGCCATGATTTTTAAGGTTAATTATTTATATTGTAAATTTCGTTCTGTTAACGAATTCGGCATCATGCCGATTTAGCACTCTACAGTTTAGAGTGCCAGAGAAATTATGTCAAGAGTTAAAATTATGCCTGCGGTTCGCCATTACCAACTTGGACTTTTGCATGACGTAGTACATAATCTTCCATGCTATACCCAGCTTCGAGTTCGTTTATAATTATGTCTTTTTCTCCCGGAGCAGTTGCAATAGCTTCATGTAAGTTGTGATCGAATTTTTTTCCAACAGTTTCCATCTTTTTGATTTGGAATTTTTCTATTATTTGTTCAAATTGTCTAATTATGTTCTTTATTCCTTTTATCCAATCATTTTCTGTGAGGTCTGCTGGTAGATGTTGTATTGCTCTCTCAAAGCTGTCAAAAACCGGTAAAATTTCACTGAAAATATTTGATATTGCGAATTTTGAAAATGAAGATTTTTCTTCTTCAGTTCTTTTTCGATAGTTTTGCAGATCTGCCATTGCTTGCTTTGCAGCAACAGTTAATTCATCGATTTTTTTGTTGGCTAGCTCAAGTTCGTCTAACTGTTCTGTTTGTTCGATAATTTCGTCGGAGTCTGTGGATTGACTGGTCCCTGTGGTTTTTTTATCTGTATCATTCATTCGTATTTCAATTTAATGGTTAAATTTGTTTAAAGTGATGTTCTTTCTTCAAAAAGAGATTTTACTTCTTCAATTATGGCTTTGTTGAATGGATAAGCCATACGTGTTGGTCCTAGAATCCCTAAATATCCAGTAAATCCATCACGTTCGTATTTTGTGACGATTAGTGCACAACTTTGAATTTGCTCAATGATATTTTCCTTTCCAATGAAAATTTTGACAGAATCATTGATATCTAAATTATCTAAAAGCGTTCTGAAATTGTCATTATTCTCGAGGATTTCAACTACTTGTGATGCCTGAATAGAATTTGTTTGGAATTCAGGTTGCTTGAGGACGTTAGCAAGTCCGATGTAGAATGTCCGTTCATTATCTGGCAATGTAGCAAAACTAACGTTTTCAGTGGCATGCGCAAGTAATGCGACAGCATCGTAAATATGTTCGCGAATCTGATCAGCTTTGTATTGTTGGCGAATTTTTTTAATGACTGAAAGAGCGTGCTTTTTTGCCTTTTTATAATCTGCAATTTCGTCTACATACATTCTGTAACCTTGATCTGTTGGGACGCGCCCAGAAGAAGTATGAGGCTGGTAAATGAGCCCTTCTTTCTCGAGAATGGCCATATCATTTCTGATAGTTGCCGGACTAACTTGGAATTTGTAGCTTACAAGTATTGTATTTGAACCAACTGGTTCTGCAGTTTGGACAAAGTGCTTAACAATTGCTCGTAAAATTTCTTGTTTCCTATCCATGTAGATGTATGAATTATTAGCACTTGATATTATACAGTGCTAATTTTTTGAACGCAAGAGATGATGATTTTGGTGGTTGAAAAGACTCGTCCCTGGACGGGTGGCTTCCTGGTGCGAAAAAAGGCCCCACCGTTTTCGGCAGGGCCTTTTCGTAATTCTATTAATCAGTGCACCAATCCCAGGATCGCGCTAATCACGTAATTTGCGATTATGCATATATTTCACTAAATAATCATTTTGTCGGCAATATATTTTGCCATATCAACTGTTCTTTCTGAATATCCCCATTCGTTATCGTACCAAAGGATGACTTTTACCATGTTTTCTCCGATTGCCATTGTTGAAAGTGAATCTACAACAGAAGAATATTTAGTTCCTTGGTAATCACGAGATACTAGTGGTTCTTCGCTGTACCCCAAAATCCCTTTTAATTCTCCTTCGCTAGCTGCTTTCAATGCAGCGTTTACTTCTTCTGCAGTTACGTTTTTTGCAGCTTCGAATACGAAGTCTACAAGTGAAACTGTCGGAGTTGGTACACGCACAGCCATCCCGTTCAATTTCCCTTCTAACTCTGGGAGTACAAGTGCACAAGCTTTTGCAGCTCCAGTAGTTGTAGGTATCATTGAAAGAGCACCAGCGCGAGCTCTTCGCAAGTCTTTATGTTTAGCGTCTAAAATGTTTTGATCATTTGTGTATGCATGAATTGTTGTCATTAAACCCTTTTTAATCCCGAAAGCTTTATCAAGGATTTTTGCTGCAGGGGCAATACAATTTGTAGTACAAGATGCGTTTGAAATAAGGATGTCTTTCTCGGCATGTAGGTCATTTTCGTTAACTCCCATTACAAGAGTTCGATCGATGTTTTTACCAGGAGCTGTAATTAGAACTCTTTTTGCTCCAGCTTGTAAATGTTTTGAAGCGCCTTCTCTATCTTTAAATACTCCAGTTGATTCGATTGCGATATCAACGTTTAATTCTTTCCAAGGTAAATTTTCTGGGTTTCTGTCATGCGTAATTCGAATCGATTTTCCGTTTACGACAATTTCGTTTTCATTTTTGATTTGGATATCAGCATCAAGCGGCCCATAAGTTGAGTCGTATTTTGCGAGATGTACCATTGTTTCGATTGTGCTTGGATCGTTGATTGCGACGATGTCTAAGGCGTCTCTTTCTAGGTTGATCCTGAAAACAAGTCTTCCAATTCGACCGAAGCCGTTAATGGCTACTTTTGGTTTCATGGGTGGTGAGGTTAGGGGTTTTCACGCATAGTAATACCGTGTAGAATAGCCGAGGTCAATGAAATTTAAGAAAATTTAATATGAAACGTTTGACAGTTCATGGTGATGTGTGGGGAGACAATGTAGATAGGGAGGTAGTTAAAGTTTTGCGAGATGGGGGGATCGTAATGCATCCAACAGAGACTTGTTATGGGCTTGCTGTCGACATATTTAATGAAGATGCCGTTGCTAGACTTTACGCATTAAAGGAGATGTCGAGGCGGAAACCTGTTAGTATAATAGTTTATTCTATTGATGACGCTGCTAGATGGGGTGAGGTTGATGAGAAAGCGCGTAATTTGATGACGAAATTTTGGCCGGGACCTTATACGTTTATAGTAAAGCGAGGTAATCTTCTTCCACCTTTTTTTAATAAAGGGATTGAAAAAGTTGGACTTCGGAATCCATCTACTCCTGGAATTTTAAATGTGGTGAAAAAGCTTGGCCATTCTGTGACAACTACTAGTGCAAACTTGAGTGGTCGTCCACAAGCTTATGATGTTGAGGATTTTTTAACTCAATTGAAGGGGGAGAATTTGGATATCGTTCCTGACTTGATTGTCGATGCTGGTTTTCTTGGGCATAATGAACCATCAGCCGTATATGATGTGGTTGATGATGTTGTTATAAGAGGTGAAATCGACTTAAATTAGGTGGAATAGCTCAATGCCTGCAATGCTAAGTCCAATCATGATTAAACCTGAAATTGCTAGACCTATAGCAATTAGGCTTATTGCTTGCCAATATTTGATGTCAAAAAGGAAGGCGAGAAGGCTTCCTGTCCATGCTCCGCTACCTGGAAGTGGAATGGCAACGAAAACAACAAGGAATATTGGTCCATATTTGATAATTGCATCTGTGTGTTTTTGGCGAGTGTTTGCAAAAAGTTTTGTAAAAAATTTATTGCAGATTTCGAAATGTTTCATCAAGAAATTTGAAATTGGATTAAGCAAAAGGAGTATGAAAAAAGCTGGGATTAAACTTCCAATTACAGTCAAAAGATAAATGGTTTCTGGAGCGAGTCCGAAGAAAAATCCAATTGGGATTGAACCTCGTAGTTCGATCAATGGAATCATCGAAGTGATGAAAATTGTTATTTGGGGTGGTAAATTCGGGATTATGTTCAAAAGTTTTACTCTTATGTTTTTTAATGTAGCTATTTTTGTTTTACCATAGTCGATAACAAATGCCAAGATGTATTTATGTGCAAAAAAATTATGCAATATTGGCAAAATCAAACAAGTGAATTGTGTAATACTATTTCCACGCTTACTAGAGGGGAAAATGGCAAGTCATATATTCCATTGGAACACAAATGTTACTCTGTTTTAGATTGAGCCGTTGACAATAACGGTGAAAAACCTTAGTTTTAAGGCGCATTCAAGTGATCAAAAAAGTTATACACATTTTGTGCACAAGTTTTGAACAACAGGCACAGTAATACAGACTAGATGGCGCTTACAGACAATAAATACGGGCATGAATCAGTTCTGATTGGACCAGTTGAAAACTATTTAAATTTAGAAAACGGAGACGTTGCGATAGATTGTACGCTTGGACTTGGAGGGCATAGTGAAATGTTCTTAGATCATATTGGATCAAAAGGAAAATTAATTGCATTCGAACAAGATGAAAGTAATTTAAAGATCGCTGAAAAGAGACTTAGCAAAAATAAAAACAAAATTATCTTTATTCCTAGAAACTTTGTTCATTTACAACAGGAGATAGAAGACAGAAAGATTTCAGGCGTTAAATTAGTATTCATGGACCTTGGACTCGCCTCAACTCAAGTTGACGCCTCAGATCGAGGATTTTCATTCTTAAAGGATGGTCCACTCGATATGAGATTCGACAAAAGAAGTCCTATTACTGCAAAAGAAGTTCTTGAAAGATGCAGTGAAAAACGTCTAGTAGAAATTTTCCGCGAATATGGAGAAGAGAGATATAGCAAAAAGTTTGCTCGTATTATTAAAGAGAATCTTCCGATTAATACTACGAAGGAACTTGCCGATCTGATTCAAAAATATTCTCATACTCCTCCAAATCATCGAGGAAAGAAAATTCATCCGGCAACGAGAATTTTCCAGGCACTTCGGATAGAGGTGAACAACGAACTTGAAGTCTTACAAGATACATTGAATCAAGCAATTAAAGTACTTGCTCCAGGTGGAAGATTGATTGTTATTTCATATCACTCACTTGAAGATCGGATTGTTAAGCACACAATGAAAGATTCGACACGAGATTGTATTTGTCCTCGCGAGGTGCTGATTTGCAACTGTAACCATTCTCCTGAACTAAAAATCCTTACAAAGAAGCCAATTGTCCCGACTGAAGAAGAAATCGGAATGAATCCACGAAGTAGAAGCGCCAAAATGAGAATTGCTGAAAAGTTATAAAATTACATATAAAACCCTTAATATACAACAACCCTTTCAAAAATGTCACAAGTTATAGTTAACAGGAATACAATAGCCGAAAGGCGTAGAAGACAATCATCTATTAGATTTGAAGCTAAGCCGTTTTTGGTAATTGCTTTATTAAGTGTGTTTATGAGTTTTTTGAGTGTAATGATGCTTGTGAATTTTAATAAGATTTCAACAAAAGGGTACACAATAAAGTATTTAGAAGTGCAGAAGCAGCAATTATGGGAGGAAAATGAAGTTTTGAAAAAAGATTTGCTTGAGAAAAAAGCGCTTTCTGAAATGAGTTATGGCGCTAAAGCAGAGTCGATGGTTAGACCTGGAAATGTTGCTTATATTTCAGGCCATAATACTGTCGCATTAAATAATTAAAATATTATAGTTAAAGTTTTGCTAAGGTTGGGCTAAAAATCCCTCTGAATGGCTTTCCGGAGGGATTTTGATTATATGTATTCTCGCAACAAACGAAATCGTTTGTTATTGCAACCTGTATCAATTGCTCATGATTTTTTTTTCCGTTATAGTGCCTGTGACATTTGTCGTTTTGATCATTTAACTCAACCGAAAAATGGCTGTACTTGCACCTTTTTCAAAGGAAAATAATCCGAATGTACGTGTTTTAAAAAATGGATATACGCTTTCGAATTTACAAGAATTATTGAGTGTTGCAGATAAATATGGTTTTGGTGTTGCGGCATGTAATGGGCGGTCATCTTATATTGTTGAAGCAATTTTGGATGCTGCTTGGGAAACAAAATCTCCAATAATAATTGAAATAGCCGAAAGTGAAACAAAATATTGCAATATGTTACCTGCAAGACTTTCTGATATTGTGCATGATGCAATTGAGGATAGAATTGAGAAATTTGGTTATAGTGTGCCAGTTTGTTTACATCATGATCATATTCAAAAAGATGTTGATGGATGTGTGCAAAGAAGTATTGATGCTGGGTTTTCTTCATGTGAAGTTGATCTTTCGAAACTTTCTGTCGAGGAAAATGCAAAGAAATGTTATGAGGTAACCGAAAAATTAAAACCACTTGGAATTTCTCTTGAGGTCGAAGAAGGGGAGATTGGTGTTGCTGCAGCGCTTGCAGATCCAAATATAGAGAATAATATTGAAGATTATTATACAAAAGTTGGAGATGCGATTCAGTTAGTTGAGCTTGTTAAGCCTGAAGCACTAGCGTTTTTTGTAGGGAATGGACATGGGGTTTATTTGAAGACTCCGATGATTGGATATGAAAGAATTAAAGAAATTTGTGACGCAATTCGTCCTTTAGGAGCTTATGGAGTGCTTCATGGTGGATCTGGTTTGACTCCAGAAATGTTTAGTAAGGCAGTTGAAGCTGGTGCCAGAAAATTTAATTATGCTACTTCCCTTCAAAATATTTGGTTCAAATATTTCCCGGAAGATCTTACGGCTGACATGACAAAAGCAGCAGAAGAAAAAGGAGTTGCCTTTAGAAAAGTTCTTAATATGTTTGAAAATAGAATTGATGCTTTGGATCATACGGAGGCAAAAAGGGAAATTTCTATGCATCTTAAAATGATGTTTGAAGAAGGCTTTATGTCTGCTGGTAAAGCTGATCTATATAATTAAATTAGATACTAAAAAAAAGTATTATGCATGTTTCATTAAATGAATATCTTCGATGTAATAATGTTGAAAATGAGCTTCGACATTTAATTATGGCAATTGCGAATGGAGCAAAATATGTTCATCACGCTATGCAAACAGGGGATTTGGGGCTTGCTGGTACAAGTAATATGTATGGAGAAAATCAACTTACGCTTGATATTCTTTCAAATGATATTTTCGTAAAGGAATTACAGGAATCTTGTCAAACAAGTGTTCTTGCCTCTGAGGAATTGGATGATGTTATTAAAACTCCAGAAGGGAAACAAGGGCGTTTTGCTGTGGCTTTTGATCCACTTGACGGTTCATCTTTGGTGAATGCAAATTTTGCAATTGGGAGTATTTTTGGAATTTATGAAGGAGACACATTTATTGGGCGTCGCGGTGAAGAGCAGCTTGCTGCTGTTGTTGTTGTCTATGGTCCACGTGTGACTTTACTATATACAACTCGGGATGGTGTCCATGAATTTATTTTAAATGCCGTTTCTGAGTTTATTTTGTCTCAAGAAGATATAAAGGTTGATCCTGATACGAATATTTTTTCTCCAGGTAATATGAGAGCAGTTGCGTCTGATGAAAAATATTTACACGTGATGGAAGATTGGATGAAAAAAGGTTATAAATTGCGATATTCTGGAGGGATGGTTCCTGATATCAATCATATTTTTATGAAAGGGCAAGGAATTTTTACATATCCTGGATATCAAGATGCTCCAAATGGAAAACTTAGATTACTTTATGAATGTGCGCCATTTGCGTTGTTGATGGAAGAGGCTGGTGGACGTGCTAGTGATGGGCAGATACGGATTTT
>JAHJMX010000109.1 GCA_018821175.1 Patescibacteria group bacterium | reverse complement strand
TAACAACCACAATTGTACTCATTTTATCCTCAATCAAAGGATCTGCATTCAGATCTGTAATATTCCGTTTTTTATTATCAGCACAAAGTTGATAACGTCTATTCATCTCAGCAACACACCATCTAAGGGCTATAGAAGCCTTCTCTGGGTTTGTAATTACAGGAGTTAAAAGATGAGGGATCCCATTGTAATCACGAAGTTCAACACGCTTAGGATCAATCAAAATCAATTTCAAATCCTGCGGCGAATTTTGATAAAGAAGTGAAATCAAAAATGTATTCATACCAACTGATTTCCCAGATCCTGTCGATCCAGCAATAAGCAAATGCGGCATCCCTCTAAGATCTGCGATAATTGGCGTTCCAGAAACATCACGCCCGAGTGGGAATTTAAGAAATGAATCTCCTTTTTTGAACTCTGCGCTCTCAATAACTTCACGAAGACGAACAATGCTACGTTCGATAGTTGGGACTTCAATTCCTACCAAAGCTTTCCCTGGGATTGGAGCTTCTATACGGACCGATGGGGCTGCTAGCGCAAGTGCTAAATCATTTTTAAGAGATGTGATTTTAGAAAGTTTTACCCCTTCATGTGGCTTTAAAGTATATTGCACGACGGTAGGACCAACATGGACATCTCGCATTTCAACAGCAATTCCAAATTGTTCCAACTTTGATCTAATTATTTCAGCTTTTTCTTTCAATAAATCATCATCTGATTCAATTTTCAAAACTCCACCATCAAGCAAGTCTAGAGATGGAAATTCCCATCTAGAATAATCTGGTTCATCTTCAGTATAATCAGCCTCAGGATCAAAATCATGATCATGGCTTGCATCTTTTGCAATTTCTGGTTTTTCAGCAACTTCTAAAACCGCTTCAGCAACCGCAGATCCCTCTCCGTTTTCATTTAAAGCATTAGCGCGTTTAATACGAATATTTTCAGCATTCCCATAAATTGCTTTTAACATTTCATCACTTGCAAGCTGAACTCCGCCAGCCTCAATTTCTTGATCTGGAATAGCATTTTCAAGAGTCTCGACATCATTTCGTTGCTTTTCTTTCTGTTTAACAGGTTGCTTCTCAATTTTAATTTCCGGTTTAAGCAATCTTGCGATTTCTGCAATTGAAACCTCAAATGTTAATAAAATTGCAATCATTGCAGTAGTCAAAAATATTACCGCCGACCCAACAACCCCAATATTCAAACTCGAACGTAAAAGGAAATTTGTTACAAAACCAACATATCCTCCATAAGTTCCCGCTTGCGCAACTTCATGTAAATCCTCAATTGGCACAGATAAATGAATAATACTTAAAATTGAAACCATCATCATAATCACACCCACAATTTTTGCTGGTCCAAAAGTAATTTTTCTCGCAAAAAATAGCATCAACGAGATAATTAAAAACATCGGCGGAACCATGTAATAACCCCATCCCAAAATTGGCTTTAGCGCATCCACCCACAAATCACCAACAATTCCAAATGCGCCCTGTATGCTCAAAAAAGTTGCAGCCGCAATTGAAAAATGAATCACTGCCCAAATTTCACGCATTACAGATGACTTAATCTCAAATTTCATCGTTGTCTTTCTCTTTGACCTTGTAGCCTTTGATTGAACCGCTCTGCGCTTACTTCTTTTGACTTTTCTAGTTCTTACCATATAGATTAAAGTAAATTGTATTCTCGAGTCTAATTTAGCCACAAAACAAGCGAAAAATCAAATTAGTAAACCTTGCTATATCAACTTTGAAACTGCTAATATAGCCGCGCTATTCAACTTAAATAAACTATTCACATATGGTTAGAACACGTTTTGCTCCATCTCCAACGGGATATTTACATATTGGAGGGCTAAGAACAGCACTTTATAATTACTTGTATGCTCGTAAACATGGTGGCAAATTTTTACTTAGAATTGAAGATACAGATCAAAAAAGATACGTAGAAGGAGCAACGCAACATATAATCGACATGATAAATTGGGCAGGTTTAGATTTTGATGAAGGTCCAGGAAAAGAAGGAGATGTTGGCCCATATATCCAATCGGAACGTACCGCACTTTATCAAAAACATGCATATGAACTTCTTGAAAAAGGGCATGCATATAGATGTTTTTGTACAGCAGAGAGACTTGATGAAATGCGTAACACTCAAGTCGCACAGAAAAAAGCCCCAATGTATGATCGTCATTGTTTATATTTGAGCGAAGAAGAAATCCAAAAAAAATTAGCCGAAGGAGCCCCATTTGTCATTAGACAAAAAGTTCCATCAGGAGATGTTGTTAAATTCAAAGATTTGATACGCGGAAATGTTAGTTTTTCCGGAAAAACAATAGATGATCAAGTTTTGCTCAAATCTGATGAATTCCCAACTTATCATCTCGCAAATGTAGTCGATGATCATTACATGAATATTTCACACGTAATAAGAGGTGAAGAATGGCTTCCTAGCACACCAAAACACATTTTGCTTTATCAAGCTTTTGGATGGACTCCACCTGAATTTGCACATATTCCCCTACTACTCAATAAGGACAGATCAAAATTAAGTAAACGTCAGGGAGATGTTTCTGTTGAAGACTATATTAACAAAGGATATACCCGTGAAGCTTTATTGAATTTCATTGCATTCCTTGGTTGGCATCCGGGTGGTGCTCAAGAAAATGAGCTTTTCAGTCTTGAGGAATTAATAAATAACTTCAGCATGGAAAAAGTTCATAAAGCTGGTGCTATTTTTGATATTGAAAAATTAGATTGGATCAACTGGCAATGGAATAGACGAAATTATCATGAATATTTGACAAAAAAAGCTAAAGAAATTGATGCAAATGTAAATATTGAAGAACTTAAAAAAGGCGCTTTCTCATACAATTTTAATGATACAAATAATGCTGCGGCGTTCTTTGAAATTCGCACAAACAAATTAATAGAAATGTGCGAAGAAAATTTGCCAGCAGAAATGAAATCAAACAAAGAAAAATTGCGCAAAATTCTAATTAGCGTTGAAGAAAAAATCTTACGCGACTCTAAAGAAATCAAATCACAAATCGACTTCTATTTTGAAGACAAACCTTACGAAAAAGATCTTTTGACTCATGAAAAAATGAATGTTGATCTTGAAGTCGCAAAAAACTCACTTCTTGCTATACGAGAAAAATTCGAAAGTTTGGATGACTTCAATAGTGAAGAAAAAATTAAGAATGCATTAATGGAAGTTGTTGAAAAACTTGGATATAAAAACGGCCAAGTACTTTGGCCTCTACGTGCAGCACTTACTGGAGAACAATTTTCTCCAGGAGCATTTGAAGTCGCATGGGCATTAGGCAAGGAACCTTCGTTAGGCCGCATCAATAAGGCTTTAATTGAGCTTGAAAAAGCTTAAAATAAACTTTAATATTCAATCATCAAAGACTTAACTTTTCAGGAAAAAAATGGATTATAATGATTTAAAAGATTTAATTAGACACCTTAAAAGCAATGTCACATGTCCAGTATGCGGAAAACATTTTATGGACAAAGATGTTGCTATAATTGCCACTATGGAAACTGAAGCAGTTTTCCAATTAACATGTTCAAAGTGCGATCAATTGATGGTAGTAAATGTTAGTATGGCAAATAATTTTGATGGAGTGAATGCTATCACTGTAAACGACGTAATCGATATGCATAACTTCTTGGAACAATTTAATGGAGATTTTAAAAATCTGTTCAAATCCTCTAAATAAACAATATGAAAAAAGTTCTTAGTACACTATTGATCATGCTATCTATGGTAGTTTTTGCTGGATGCCAGGAAGCGACAGACCTTGCGAATGAAGCAACTGACTCTTACAATAATTTAAAAGATGGCGTAATAGAAACAAAAGATAACGTCGAAAGTACGATAGAGGGAGCACAAAATGCAGTTGATGGAGCCAAAGAAACAGTAAATCAAATTTCTGAAACTGCTACTAATGCGCGTGATGCCATTGATGGAGTTGCTGATTTAGTTGGAATTAAGGAAGAAGAATAATCCTTCAATCTAAACCTTTTTTTTGAATTTTGTAGATTCTGTAACTTTCAGTCCTTGGGGTATGTTTTTGTAAATTACGGCTTCCTAAAGCTGGTTTTTTTCTATATAACATGTTATAATTAACAAAGATAAAAAAACAAAAATCAACATGAAAAAGTTTATAAATTTTGTGAAGAAAACAGCTAAAGCAAATCCGAAACGAATTGTTTTCCCTGAAGGTTTTGAAGAACGGGTTCTTTTTGCGACAAAGAAGATTTTAAAAGAAAAAACTGCAATTCCAGTTTTAATAGGAAATCCAGATATCATAAGGAGAAATATTAAAAACCTTGGAATAAAATTAAACTTTGATGCACTTGAAATTCACGATCCTTTAACTTCAAGTAAAAGAAAGGAATTTGCAGAAGAATTTTATAATTTACGAAAAAACAAAGGAATCACGGAAGAAGAAGCTATGAAAACTATTGAGAAAATTAATTATTTTGGAACAATGATGGTGCATATGGGTTACGCAGATGGAATGATTTCTGGAACAACATATTCAACTGCAGAAACAGTTCGTCCAGCACTTCAAATCATCAAAACAAAAGAGAAATTCCAAAAAGTTTCTGGCGTCTTTTTCTTAATTTTAGAAAAACGTCTTCTACTTTTCGCGGATGCAGCAATTACAATTGATCCAAACTCACATGATTTAGCTGATATTGCAATAGACACTGCTGAAACAGCAAAGAAATTTAATATTGAACCACGTATAGGGATGCTATCGTTTTCGACAAACGGATCAGCAAAACATCCAAATGTAGATAAGGTAAGAGAAGCAACAGCTATAATTAAAGATCTCAGACCGGACTTGATAGTTGAGGGAGAAATGCAAGTTGATGCTGCTTTGGTCCCAGATATTGCAAAACGAAAATTCCCTGAATCAAAATTACAAGGCGATGCAAACATTTTGATATTCCCAGATCTTCAGTCTGGAAATATTGCATACAAACTCGTTGAAAGGCTTGCAAAAGCAAAAGCAATTGGCCCAATTTTGCAAGGTCTCAAAAAACCAATTAACGACCTATCACGAGGATGTAGTTGGCGAGACATAGCTAATTTAGCGGCATTTACTTCTTGTGAAGCCGCCGACATTGATTACACTGGTTTTAAAAAATTCAAATAAAATATGAAAATTTTAGTACTAAATTCAGGATCTTCTTCAATTAAATTCAAGCTTCTTGAAAAGAAAAAAAACTGGGAAGTTTTGAATGAAGGTATAATTGATCGCATTACAAACAAAAATAGAGAAAACGCTTTAAAAAAAATCATAAATCAAGTTGATGTAATAGATGCAATCGGACATAGAGTTGTACATGGAGGGGCAAAATACAAAGATGCAGTGAAAGTAAATGCAAAAATAAAACGTGATATCAAGAAATTAAGCAAACTAGCACCACTACATAATCCACATAATTTAGCTGGTATTATCGCATGTGAAAAATTCCTAAAGGGAATCCCGAATATTGCTGTTTTTGATACTGCTTTTTATGCAGACATCCCGCAGAAAGCTTTTGAATATGCAATCCCACAAAAAATCGCGCAAAAATATCAAATCAGAAAATATGGATTTCATGGAACAAGCCATAAATATATTACAGAAGAAATTCAAAAAAATCTTAAAAACAAAAATGCAAAAATAATTACATGTCATCTCGGAAATGGATCTAGTATCAGCGCAACAAAAAATGGGAAATGTATTGATACGAGCATGGGCTTCACGCCCCTTGCTGGGATCCCAATGGGAACAAGATGCGGAGATATTGATCCGTCAATCCCAATGTTTTTAAAAGAAAACACAAAACTTTCCGCTTCAAAAATCAATGAAATCTTAAATAAAGAATCAGGGATTTTAGCAATTTCAGGAATAAGTTCAGATATGCGTAATATATGGGCAAAGACAGAGAAAAAAAACAAAGCCGCAATATTCACATTAGAATTTTTAGCATACAAGATCGCCATGCAAATTGGAGCATATATCACTGCATTAAATGGAGTAGATGCAATTGGATTCACTGCTGGAATTGGAGAAAATGCATGGTATTTACGCAAAGCAATATTCGATTATTTAGAATTTACAGGATTAAAATTTTCAAAAATTAAAAATAAGAAAAATGAATTCAGTATTCATGAAAAAAATTCGAAAATTAAAATATTTG
>JAHJMX010000141.1 GCA_018821175.1 Patescibacteria group bacterium | reverse complement strand
AGCTCCATTTCCACAACCCGTAGGGACTTCAAGTGCGCATGTGCTACTACAACCGTCTCCAGAGGTAGTATTACCGTCATCGCACGTTTCAGAACCTTCAATTGCGCTATTTCCGCAGATTGGAGTTAAAACCTCTAAAATACAAGATGCACTACATCCGTCTCCAGAAATAGTGTTCCCATCATCACATTGTTCTCCAGCTTCGTTGCTTCCATTCCCACAAACCGGTGTTGGTGTTCCGCTACCGCCGCTACTTCCACCCCCTGAAGTTTGAGTAGAAAATTCAACGTTAGAGAAAGGGCTATATTCCCAGGCAGGGCCGTTTATACGCTTTTGAACATGATAAAAATAAGTTGTACCTGTTGTTAAAGGGGAGAAAGTATATTCAAATGTTGGGTTCGAAGGATCTCCAGATAGAGTCCATCCAGCCCAGGTGCTATCGTGCCAAACGCTATCATATTCTGTTGGGGCATATGGGTTTGCTGCTAAGTTTGTCAAACTTGCTACGATTCGATATTCGCCAGTGTCAAAACTCATACCGCTGTTGTCATTGTGAAAGTACAAAGTATTGCTAGTGCCAAGGGTCGTTGCTGGTTCAGCGGCAAGAATTGGCGCAGGATTAGCAGGATTAGCGAAAGGAGTACAAGCAGCACTTGTAATTCCAGGGCTAGATAAGCCAAGGCTTGTTACTTGTGAAATATGTCCAAAATAATAAACTTCCCCAGGAGCTAGGCCGTAGATTGTAGTTAAATCTGCGACTCCTGATCCTGGAGATATTAGAGCTATTGGTGCTCCTACCGCCCCATTGCCCCAAAGGTATGTTGTTATCTCCTGGTCGTCTACGTTTGAAGTCAAAGAAGCATTCCAAGAAAGATCGCATCGTCCAGGGCCTGGCGTTACTGCAAAGTTTGTTGCATCGCGAACAGAAATAGATGCAGAAACGTTTACATTAGCAGCATCAACATTGTTAATGCATAGACTGAAAATTAAAAACGTTAATAATGTGATGTATTTTATGAGAAATGGTTTTTTCACAAAAGATTTGTTTGTATTTTGTATATTTATTTTTCATTAAATTATACACCAAAAAAAGGCTTTTAACAACACCAATCGAGTTAAAATAAAAGTGCCAAACGATAAGTCTTGGCACTTTTAATAAGTTTTAATTTTCAGGGTGACTATTTAGCTAGATCTTCTTTATTTATAGTCATTTCATTTAAGCGTTTTTTCATTGCACGGTAACCATGTATTCCCTTGTATAGTCCTGCAATTAATAGCACAAGAACAATTAGGATAATTAAACCTTGCCACCAAGTTAATACCCAAAACATTGATGATTTTTCAAAAACCTGGCCATTTACATCTAAATGTAGGTTTGCACTATATAGACCTAACGCCAATCCAGATTCCCATTTTAAATCATTTAATTCAACTTCTTGTCCACCTAATAAACTTAAACTCTCAATATCAATTCTATGTTTTTGCGTACCAAATATGCTTTTAACTTCGAAATAACCTTTTGGGGATAAAGCAACATTTCCTGTATTTGCAATTTTTGCTTCAAAATCAACAGGCAATGATGCGTTAAAGAATTTCTCTGATTGTAAATTTAAAATCGCAAAATTTTCAGTAATTTCAAAATTAAAATCCTTACTAATTTGTTTGTTTTCTTGTCCATAAAAAAGTTTAAGTTTAGCAGTGTAAGCTCCTTCGGCAACTTGTCTGTGAGTCCAGGCTGTGCGATATGTTCCAGTGGTATTTGGTAAAATAGGTACGGCCCCATTATTGACAAGGAGTTCGTCAAAGCGTTCAGCTACAAGCATTTGGCCATCAAAATCTTGCGTTACTGCGCGAATGCCTTTTACTTGTTTACCAGTAGAGTCGAAAATTGTTATAGTTCCCATTCCCACAATAAAGGCATTGCCATTATTTTTTCCCTCTGTGTTAAAAACGATTTCGCCATTTTTTAATTTTTCTTCATCTAATTTAAAATTAACAATGTCAAATTGTTCATCAATTTCTCCAGAAACAGTTAAATAAGCATTGCCTAAAATTCTTGATGCAACGGCAACGCCACTTCCAGCTGTTTTTACTGGGTCTTTTGCTGTTAGATTGAAAGAAGTCATATAAGTACCCGCTTGAGCATCTTGTGGTATGTTGATTTTATATTTTATAGCAATACTTTCTTGAGGATCTAATAATTGCTCTGGTTCATCAACAAATTCAAACCAATCTTTTAAACCATTTGGGGAGTCTACTCCATAAGTTCGTTTGTTTTGGTCGGCTGGATTTATTGTAAAATCTTCAAGCTGTATAGCAAGAATAGCAGGTTCAGCCTTGTCGTTTGCCACAGTAAAGGAATCTTCAATTGTATCTCCAGCATTAGCGTTATAAGTTCGAGTAATATCCCCTAAAAGAGTTACAGCAGAAGCAAAAGGGACAAGCGCAAGCAGAAGGACTAGACAAGTGAACATAGTGACACTACTTTTCCAAAAATTGGTTTTTCTCATGAAACTTTATAAATTAAAAAATATATAAATACCGATGACATTTTACTATAGATTTATAAAAAAAAAAGCGGGTTGATTCAACCCGCTTTTTTTATGAACTATTATTACACTACAATTACGCTGTGTAAGCAGAAACAGTAGCAGTTCCACTATTTGTGTAAGAACCAGAAGGAGTATCACTTCTACTTACTGCGTTGAAAGTAAATCCATAAGTACCATCGTATGTTGATACATTATGAGCTTGTACTACTGCAACACCAGTAACTACAGCATGCTCTGAGTCTGAAGAGGCTTCTATAACATCATTAGGATCAAAACTGTCATAGTTGTAAGAGAAACACTCAACGTTTGTAGCAGCACATGTAGCACCAGATTCGATAACATCAGTACCACTTACTAAAGTAGCAGTAGTAGCAACATAATCAAGATCGTAACCTGCAGCGTCTGTATAAACGATAGCACCAGTACATGATGCTTGGTGAATAGTGTCTTCAGTGTCTAAAGCAGTACCGAAATCAGCACCTAAACAATCGGCTAGAGTAGTAACAGCAGTAACTGAAGCAGTTACGTTTACTGTAGCAGCATAAGCTACAGAAGACATTGCAACCATTGCAACCATTGCCATTAAGGCGATAAGCTTTTTCATTTTTGTTTTTGTTAGAGAATAAGCTTTTTTTAAATTTTTTCCTTTTTTCCCTTTCGGCCCCTCCGCTCTAAATCTCGACCAAAATTTAGGAGCGATCCGATAAGAAAAGATCGTATTGTGTTTTTAAGGTCTGTGAAGCGTTGGATTAAAATTAATTTATTTCTCAACGTTTCCTAGTATTGTACATTATTTTTATTCGGAAATCAACTGCTTATATACTTAAGTTTTACTGGTGTTAACGCAAAAGTTCTAAAACGTCATCATTGTTAGTAGATTCGTTGTCATTATCTTGGTTTTCTCCGCCAATTTCTGTTATTGGGGTGTAGTTTGCTGCTGGGCCTGGGAATAGTGCTTCACAATCTGGATTTTGTGTGTTTGTTGATAATGCAACGTTGATTTCTGAGCGGCCTAATGTTGCATTATTCCATTGATTTACTACTTCTTCGTTGACGATTTTGCATAAATGGTATGCGTGTGATTCTGTTACTGGATTATCCGGATATTGAATTAATACAATTCCGATATGTATGTTGTTTGAGAATTCTAGACGTCCTTGCAAGTCGCGATCTCCGTTTCCTGTGTAATAATAATTTGGACCGATTCCTTCACATGTCCCGCGTGCATGTAATAAGTTTTGTATGTCGTCGAGAGTTAGATTCATTCTTGTTCCGCTGTATGTTGCGATAGCTGTTGCTGGATTTTTTGAGAGTTCTTGTGGATTTAACACCAAGAACATTGGTGTTTGGGAAATTTCGGCTGCGCTCATCAGCCCCATTGCGTATAAATCTACATTATTAAACTTGAGACCTTCGCGTCGTGCGTCTAAAAATATTCCATTTTTTGTAAAAGTTCCGTTTCCGTTATCTAACCATCCACCCTGCCAAACGGTTGATTCTGGCAGAGGATTGTTTGGATCACGGGCTTCCAAGAAATTAGTTTGATAGGTGAGTGTGCTTGTATTTCCTGCTTGAAATCTCTCTGTCCAATGTCCATTTTCAAGTAGCTGGTTTACCCAAGCCATACCCAGGTTTGTGTAACATTGATCGTTTCCTGCCTGATGCCAACCAACTCCCCAATAATGTCCAACTTCATGTAGGAAGCTGAATGTCGGGAAGGTATCGTATGTGTAATTCCAAAATGGTAATTGTTGTATGTATTTGAGTTTTTCTGGATATGTATCACAATTTAACCCGAGAGAGGTTCCACAATAATCAACTTTCCCGAGATTTGCCGGTACGTCTTTAATGAAAAATCCATCCGAAACGCCATTGCCGCGTCCATGTGCGTCGTCTGTGTCGTATCCAAAGACGAAGAGCATATCAAAATCATCTTCGTATGATTGGTAGAATTTTGTTATGAATTGGCCCATGTCCACATTTCCTGTGTAAGTTGATCTGCTTGGATCGTTTGAGGGGAGATTAATGACATGAACATTTGCTATTTTAAGTTTTTGTTCGATTGTAAGTTCGGGAATTTCGATTTTTGGAATTGAAAAGTCTGGTTTTAACCTATCAATTGTAGTTTCTTTTTTTGGTTTAACAGGTACTTTTTTGATATTTACTGGTTCGATTTTTTGAATTGTATTTGTTTGCCTAATTAATCGGAAAAGATTTCCTTCAAAATAATCTGATTTGTAAGTGAAAGTCGCTAAGGCTGCGACGCCTAGAATCCCGACAATTGTTGCAATTGAAAAGATGATTTTTTTGTTTTTGTTCATTTTGTTTTTGCGGCTTTTTATAGCGTATAGAAGTCAATTTTCAATTCATCGGCATAATCGCTTGCCCCTATTGTATAAAGGTTTGTGACAAGTCCAACTACGAGATCAAAGGTCCCTTCTTCGTAATAGATTTCTCGTGTTTGTGAAACGAAGGTTTCTGCTGATGTATTTGCTGTGTGCCAACAAGGATCGGTTCCACCACCACAAGTTTCTGTGTTGAAATGATAACCTCCATTGTCAGCATCTGTTTGCACAGCTCCGATTGAGTATCCAGTTCCAACATTATCCATTCTCCATCCCCACGCTTCTGTACATGCAGATGTGCAGGTTGTGTCCATTTCTCCTGTTGTAGTTAACAGTTTTGTGAGGGCATGAGTTTCTGTTGTTGAATATAGTCCGTTTGCTGTTCCGCTCATGTCTAGGCGGAAGCCGTCTGGATTGTTTGTTTGTACAACAATTTCACAACTTTTTGCGTCTCCTTCGTTCGTTCCTAGTAGGAAATCTATTGGATTGGTTGTGCAATCGCTTTCGTCGATCATGTGATATTCATCTACGGTCAACATGATGTTGATTGTATCGGTCATAGCAAAAACTATTTGTGCTGTAAAAATTGCTGTAATTAATGCCAAACCAGAAAGTCCTAATTTTAATTTCGGGAATTGGGTCATTTTTTAAATGCGATTAATGTGTAATTAATGATCAATATACTACAAATAATGATTGCTATAACTGATATTACGCTGATAATTGTTCGATTTTGTTGTATGAATGATTGGTTTTGTTGCACTTGGAATTCGAGTGCATTTTCAGATTTTTCAATTTGTAATTTTTGTAATTCTTTTGCTCGCAATTCTTGAAGTTTTTCAAAATCGTAAGTTGTATTGGGATATTCATAGTCGAATTTTGTCGCGTTTTGATTTAGATCAATGTAAATGGTTTGTTGTTGTTCGAAAAAGTTATTTTCGCTAGTTTTGCCTCTAAGCAATAAATTGTATGTTCCTGGGCCAATTTCTGAAACATCAACGACGCGCGTGAAGGCACGAGTTGTATTTGGTAAAATACTATTTTCTCCCGGATTAAGTTCTGTGACTGCAACAGGGTTGCCATCTGTATCAAGTAAGTATAACGCTCCACTGAGAGTTGAGTGCGTATTGCCTTTGTTTGAAAATGTAACTGTTGTTTCTATGGTTTTTTCTTGGCTTGTTTCAGACAAAATTTCGTAAGAATCAAAGGTAGTATCGGATTTTGCCATATCGCCTTCTACTGAAAGCAAAATTAAATGTGAAATGCGAGCGCTAATACCTACGCCGAGGCCTACACCAGTTTCTTGGTTTGGGTCTGGTTTTGACGAACGTATTTGCAAAGAAATTAATCCATAATATCCTTGTGGGGCTGCGGTGTTAGGTATATGAATTTCATATGGGACAACGGCTGCATTTCCTGGGTCTACATAAACTGTATTTTGTGGGAACTGAAGCCATTCTTTCATCCCATAAGCATAATTTTCATCTTCAACTGTTTGTATTTCGCCTTTTTCGTTTATTACCTCAAAGTTTTCTTTGTCTAAAACGACGTACCCCTCAACATTGTTTGTGTTGATTACGACAATTTCTCCTTTGACAACTTCGCCTGGTAGCGCTGAATATGTTGCGCGTAAAGGAGAAGCTCCGATTGCGAAAGTAGCATGTACACACATACTTACTGCAATGAGGATAGCAAGGAATGCAAGGTTTAGCGTTTTGTAGATTGGTTTAATTTGCATTTGTGTTTAAGGAGTTATTGTTATTTCTGTCATAAATTCATAAGTCTCGTCTGTACCTGTTGTTCCCGGATCGTCTTCTCCGTATGCACCTGGGACAGTGCTGTTTGTTATGTTAGCTGCGAATTGATATGAAATATAGCACGACGTATTATCTGTACAAATGGCTTCGCCAGTTGAGTTATCACCTATTAGGACAGTATCCATAGTATCTGAAATGTCAAAGAAACAATCATCGGTTCCGCTGCCACATGTTTGAGCTGTAAAGCTGAAATTTCCATCGTCCTGTACTGTTATGTGACCAAGCGCTGATAATGGTATGCCGAGGGTCCCTACGCTGTAGCCAAATTCTTCTTCCGTATTGTCATTCCCGCTTGAATCGATGCCGTAATCTGCAGCGGTTCCTCCGCTGTTGTCGATGTTGCTTATTGTTTCTGTTGCATCGCTTGAGTTTGACATGTCGTGTGAGTGGGCTTTACCAGCCTTGATGTAAAAATCATTTACAGGGTCTGTATATGTGTAACCACAGCCCATATCGCCTTCTCCGTAGTGTCTTCCGGCTGATGGTTGCAAGTGATCTGTTGTGCTAGGGTTGTATAAATATTTATAACCAATAGTGCAATATATCATAGCCACGCGTCCAACTTCTGTGCGTAAGTCTATTGTTTCGGCAAGAGGCAAGGTTCCACTCGCGGCGTTTACACTCAAGTTCAATGTTGAGATTGCCATAACCATAACAATTAACGTTGCTAAGGTTTTTCTTAACCAATTTGTGAAATTTGTATTGATTTTCATTATGGATTTGTTGAAAGCGTTAATGTTGTTGTGGCATCATATGATCCTTTGAGTAGTGCGTCTCCACTTGCGTCAAATAAGTGGACATATGTTCCAAGCCAGAATTCGAATGATCCTGAGTTGATTGCTCCAGAAGAGGCGATGGGGTGTGATATCAGCGAGCTTGTGTTTAGTAGCTTGTGGAAACTTGCATCGTACGAACTTCCATTAGGGCCAGTTCCGATATCCCCAGCAATACTTATTGTTGGATTGCCAATATACCACCCCACTTCATTTAAATCTGCTGTTTCGGTAGCATCAAGGCCATCTAATAAAAAGTCAGTTGCGCCACCTCCACCAACGTCGTCGTCTGCGTCAGAGGTTTCCATATACGGGATGGTGTATGATCCGTCAGTTGTATTTGTAAGTACTTGATTTACACTTGTATCCATCTTTGCAGCAATAGAAGACTCTATGTCTACATCGCAATATTGTTTGTCAAAGTCGTATCCATTGTTTTCCAGGTCTGCTCCTGCGAGGGTGTTTTTGATTTCAGCGCATGTGTCACTTGAACCGTCGAAACACACAGATCAATTCCCGATTACGATTGATCCTCCTTCGTCTGTTTCAAAGGTTTGAGTTGCGCTCCATAATCCCCAGCCTTGATCGTTTGTTGTTCCAGTATTGCCATCGTCATCGTCTTTGAATCGGACTTTCCAATAGTATGTTTCGTTTGGCGATAATGCGCAGTTAGTTGTAATGTCGCTTATGCGTGTGTCATCGGCAGAAGGAGTTGTAAAATAATTTGAGATAGGGTTGATACAACCAATAGTCGTGTCATCAAATAAATCTTGCGCAGAAGTTGCAGCGTATATTTGATAGTTGACTATACTGTCGGTATCTTCATTGTTTCCTGGGCTATCGTCTATTTCTCCATCATTGTGAATTGCGCTGAAAACTGGCGTCAAGTCGTATACGCTTGCAGGACTTCCTTCGTTCCCTGTTTGTCCTGATTGGGCTCCAGTTGCAGAATTGTTTAAATATTGAGTGTGTGGTGGGTCCGGAGTCATGCGGCAAACTGCAGTAATGTTTGGCCCATGATCTCTGTTGAATCTTGGCTGGTAATTTGTAAGACCACTAATACTTGCTGAAGAAGTGCCATCGTATACGCATTGTTGGAAGTTTAAATAGTCAGCACTTAATACATCTGATTGTAAAAATGCATGTCCTTCGTTTTGCATTTGAACACTTTCTATGCTTATATTTTCAGACCCTGGGCGAACAATTGTATAATCT
>JAHJMX010000108.1 GCA_018821175.1 Patescibacteria group bacterium | reverse complement strand
TCATTAATAGTTTCTGCAGCTTCTTGACGTTTAAGTTCATGAAGTCGCCCATAAAGAATTTTCATCGCATGTTCTTTATTTTGAATTTGACTGCGCTCATTTTGACATTGAGCAGTCAAACCAGTAGGAATATGTGTAATTCGAACCGCAGAATCGGTTGTATTAACGGATTGTCCACCTGCACTTGAAGACCTATAGGTGTCGATTCGCAAATCATCTTTTTGTATTTCTTCATAATCATCGAGATTGAGTTCCGGCAAAACTTCAACAAGTACAAATGACGTTTCACGAGTATGTTTTGAATTGAATGGAGAAAGCCGCACCAATCTGTGGACACCATTTTCCGACTGCATGTAGCCATATGCAAGCTCTCCCTTAATAGTTAGTGTAACAGTTTTGATTCCTACTTCACCATCTGATTGATCAATAATCTGAGCTTTAAACCCGCGTTTTTCTGCATAACGCAAATACATTCGAAGCAACATTTCCGCAAAGTCATTGGCGTCTTTCCCGCCTGTCCCAGCATGAATAGTCAAAATCACATTATTTGCATCATATTTCCCATTCAAAAAAGATCTGATTAAAAGATCCTTCCAAGTTGCATCAAATTTTTCTACCATCAAACGGAGTTCACCTGCTTCTTGCGGATTTTCTTCAGGAGAAATCGCAGTTACAAGCGAAAGTAATTCATCACAATCACGTTCAATAACTTTCCAATCCTCGACTACTTTTTGCAAACGACTCGCCTCTTGTGAAATTTGCTGAGCCTTGCTTTGATCATCCCAAAAACCTGGCTCCTGCATAATGGCTTCTAGTTGTTGAATGCGATTTTTTAGTTCTTCTGGCTTTACAGTTTCAAGAGCTTTTGAGATTTCGTCTTTTGCTAGTTGTAATTTTTCCCTAAGTTCGTGCATGATTTTTTAATAAATTTTTTTAGATTTTTTTTCAAATCACGCGCTTAATAAGCGCCTACTCAATTATACCGTATACTCTGGAATTACTCCAGTTGCATGTTGCGTATGCTTCTGATAACATTTTCGAGGCTCTGGAGAGATTCATTTAGAAGGGATTTTAAGCAAAATAATAGATGACAACAGCGCGAAAAATATTATCAAATACTGCTTTCCAAATTATGGGAAGAGCTGGAGTCGCTATGCTTAGTTTGGCTGTAATTAAAATCATTACTGGTTATTTGAGTGTAAGCAGTTATGGTCAATATACGAATGTTTACGAATTTTTGGCTCTATTTGCGATTATTGCAGATTTTGGACTTTATACGATTGCCGTGAGAGAAATGTCTAGAAATGAAGAGGAAATCCCAGAAATATTAGGGAATATTTTGACGATTCGTTTGTTGATCGGATTTATTGTGCTTTTTTGTGTTAGCATTGCGGGATTTTTTATTCCTTCACATCAAGAAACGCAAATCCCATATGCGATTTTGATCGTTACGACTGCATCACTTATTGCGCTTATTAATGGGACAATGGCTAGCGTTTTGCAAACAAAATATAAAATGCAATATGCTGCAGTAGCACAAGTTTTTGGTAAAATTATACAGGTAGCTTATATGACAATCGCTGTATATGTCCTATTTGCAAACGATCCTTATATTGGTTTTTATCACTTGTTTGTTGCTGGAGTAATCGGAAATTTTGCGATGCTTTTTATGACTGTATGGGCCGTTAGAAAATATACTGTGATCAGTTTTAGATTTGATAAAGAAAGAATAAAATATATTTTGAAACAAGCTGCCCCATATGGAATTGCGCTATTTTTGAGTAATATTTATTTTAGAGCAGATGCAATTTTGGTCTTTAATATGCGTGGAAGTCAAGAAGCTGGATATTATGGAGTTGCTGCCAGAATGCTTGAAGCGCTTGTTATTTTGCCATTATTTTTTATGAACGCGGTACTTCCAACTTTGACAAAACATATCAAAGAAAAACGTGATAGTTATAAGCAAATTTTGCAATATACTTTCGATTTTCAATTGATTTTAAGTTTACCATTTGTTGTTGGAGGATTTATTTTGGCAAAACCTTTAATTTATTTGATTAGTAAGCCAGAATTTATAGGGGATAGTGCAGCTGGGATATATGGATCGGATACAGCTCTGCAAATTATTTTATTCTCATTGATTTTAGTTTCTGTAAATGTTGTATTCAATTACACTCTAATTGCAATTAAAAAACAGGCGAATTTGATTTGGATAAACGGTATTTGTGCAACATTTAATGTCATTGCAAATTTAATCGTGATACCACAATATGGGTTTAGGGGCGCAGCATTCGCAACAATCGCATCTGAACTTTTGGTTTTAGTGCTTGTTATGTCCACTGCGAAAAAATATTTACCGTTCACAATTTCTCCAGTACGCGGTCTGAAAGTTTTGCTTTCTTCATTAATTATGGGAGCTGTCGTTTACATCCTTCGTGATCCAATGGCTAGTGTTATAGGTAATTGGAACATTCTAGTTCTCGTCCCAATCGGCGGAATTATTTACATCGGATCTTTGTTAGCGACACGCGCTGTGACGAAGGATTTGATCCAGATGGTGAGAAAATAAGCTGGAAAGACGGTAATGGAAGATTTATGATCTAAATTTACTTATGAAATTTATCGTGAATTTCGCGGAGACGTTTGTTCGTAACGTGGGTGTAAATTTGGGTAGTCGTGATTGATGCGTGACCAAGCATTTCTTGTACAGAGCGAATATCAGCTCCGTTGAGAAGAAGCTCAGTGGCAAAACTGTGGCGCAATATGTGCGGCGTTACTTTTTTGATAATGCCTGCTTTGAGAGCATATTTACGAACAATGTTTTCAATTGAAACTGTGGTGAGGCGTTTGCGCTCACCAAGAATAATGTCTTCGGCCTTTTTTGTGCGACCATGACTAATAAAAACTGGATCAAAATTATCGTCCCGAGCATTCAAATAAGCCTCTATGTGGTTAGTCGCACGCTTAGACAAAAAAACAATTCTTGGCTTGCGACCTTTCCCCCGCACCATAAATTCCCGCCGTTTTAGATCAACTTGTTTGCGATCTAAACTCCTAAGTTCACTCACGCGCAACCCCGTCGAGTACAAAGTTTCGATAATTGCGCGATCTCTCAAGCCCATCATAGTATCTGTTTTAATGGCATGGAAAAGCCGCTCAAGCTCATCGCGCGTCAGATATTCTACTGTGCGCTCCGGAATTTTTTGCAGATCAATTTTCTCTGGCGATAAGGTCGCGATATCATTTTTCGCTAAATATTTAAGAAAAGCACGGAGCGCAATCACATGATAATTCTGAGTTTTTACCCCCAAAGTTCGATCCTTATCATCCTTATATCTATTTAAATAAAGCCGATATTTGTGTATATCGTCAAGTTTAATACTGCTAGGCGATTTATCACCAAACCAAGCAAGAAATCTCAACAAATAATGTTGATAGTTTTCTACCGTTTTGGGCGATTGGTTTTTACCAACTTCAACGTGTTCCAAAAATTGTCGTATCAAAATAGAAATTGACTTGCTCTTTTTTGACATGGAAAAGGGTGAAATCCGAAATAATTACCTTGTAAGTCCTAGCTGCCGGACATGTTGCACTTACACAATAATTAGATTAAAGCGAAATTTGATTTGAATCAACATGATGTGGCATAATTGGACTCCAAGAAAAAGCTGAGTATCAACAATTTGAAAAAAATATGCTGTTTTACAAAGAAAAATTAGAAGAACTAGAAAACAAAAGACTCGCTTCATACGCAATGTTTAGCGCAAAAAGCGAGGGACGCAAATTCCCTGAAAACTCTGAAAATCCTGAAAATACAAAACAAGATCACAGATTATGTTTTCAAAAAGATCGAGATCGAATAATTCACAGCAAAGCTTTTCGTCGGCTAGAAGCTAAAACACAGGTTTTCCCAGCAAATTTTGGGGATCATTTTAGAAATCGCCTAACACACACGATTGAGGTTGCACAAATTAGTCGTGATATTTGTCGTGGACTCGGACTTAATGAAGATCTTGGGGAAAGTATTGCACTCGCACACGATCTTGGACACACTCCTTTTGGACACGTTGGAGAAATTGAACTAGCTAGAATAATGCAAGGTTTTGATATGAGATTTGAGCATAATGAACAAAGTCGTCGCGTTATAGAAAAACTGGAAAAAAGATCTCCAGATTTTGATGGGCTTAATTTAACAAAAGAGGTTTTGGATGGCTTGATTAAGCACCAAACATCTTGGGACAATGCATTGACAGTTTTTAAGCATTCGCCACATCTTGAAGCTCAAGTTGTTAATTTAGCAGATGAAATTGCATACACAAACCATGATCTCGACGATGGACTAAGATCAAAGTTAATTACAATTCAAGAACTTGAAAAACTTGAAATGTGGCAATTGGCTGGAGATGCAACCATGAAAAAATATGAAGAAATTGAAAAAAATGATATTTATATAAATCGCACTATTAGCAATTTAATTAGCTATATGGTGCACGATCTTTATGAAACAAGCGAAAATGAACTTGTGAAAAATAGAATTTTTACAATCGATGATGTGAAAAATTTTGAGGGAAAATTAATTAAACACAGCGAAAAAGTTTCAGTTCAGCTGAATGAATTACGACATTTTTTGGCACAAAATTTTTATTTTAGTGATAAGGTAAAGGCACAAACAAATCTCGGGAAACAAATTGTTCATGATTTGTTTGATGTGTTCTATAATGAACCAAGTAAACTTCCCGAAAAACATCAAAAAGAAATTGTAAATGGCGAAAAAAAAGAAGTTTTAATTAAAGATTATATAGCAGGAATGACAGATAATTTTGCGGAAATGACATGGAAACGTCTTAATCAATAAAATATGAAATGTCCACAATGTAAGGGGAAAAATACGAAAGTTTTGGATTCCCGTGAAACAAATGACAGCACGGCAATTAGACGTAGACGTGAATGCCAAGATTGTAAAAATAGATATACAACTTTTGAACGTGTTGAATACAATAATTTAATTGTGATTAAGCGAAATGAAGCGCGTGAACCGTATGTGCGAGATAAGGTTGAAAAAGGAATTTGGCGTGCATGTGAAAAACGTCCGGTTACCCAAGCCCACATTGATAATATTATCAAACAACTCGAAGACAAATGGCAGAATTACGGGAAAGAAGTTCCAAGTGAACTTATTGGAGAAAGTATTATGGAAGCATTGAAAGAACTAGATGAGGTGGCATACATTCGTTTTGCCTCTGTATACAAACATTTTAAAGATATTGATTCTTTCCAAAAAGAACTTGAAAGACTTAAGAGATAATAATTTTGCATATATTTGATTTGCAAAAGTGTAATTATCTTATTACAATAGCGTTCCAAGTGATGTAGGTATTAAGGCTGCCTACATTTTAAATAAATTATTAACGGGCTTCATATGAAACCAAAATTTTCGCGAAT
This sequence comes from Patescibacteria group bacterium, assembly GCA_018821175.1. Classification (GTDB taxonomy): domain Bacteria; phylum Patescibacteriota; class Gracilibacteria; order UBA1369; family PNNO01; genus JAHJMX01. Next base: position 2,570 of record JAHJMX010000108.1, on the reverse strand, counting down.
TTTCGCGTCTATGCTGATGTTTACTCTAATGATTGGAATAGTACCAAGCGTCACTTTCGCGCAATCTTATGTCACTTCTTCTCCTTCTCTATGTGAATACGCCCTTGCAGAAGGACAAACACCATCTTACTCATATGAATTCTTGGGATCGAAAAAAAAGATGAGCTTGAAAGCAGGTGAGCTGGCACAAGTTACAATTTATATTAAAAATACTGGGACTATCCCGATGTATTCACAAGATAGTGGATGTATGTTTCGCGCAATAACAAGCCTAGGAACAACACGCAGTACAGATAGGGATAGTGTACTTTACACTGAACTTTATGGTGAAGATAGTCGTTGGAAAGCTCCAAACAGAATTAAGTTGGACCAAAAAAGAATCAACCCTGGAGAGCAAGGTTCTTTTACTTTTTGGGTAAAAGCCCCACATGAAGAGGGTATTTACAGAGAATACTTTGGGATTGTAATCGAAGGGAAACAATGGCTTCCAGGTGACTTTGTTGTAAATTTTGATGTTGGAAAATACTTAAGTGAAAACCGTGAAAATCTTGAATATATCAAAGAATCAAAGTTGGTTACCCAAGATAATTTGAACAATGGGAAAATGATTGAGGTAGATATCTCGCAACAAAAAATGTATTTAAAAATTGGAGATACGATTGTCAAAACTTTTCCAGTTAGTAGTGGTACTTATAGGACTCCAACCCCTTATGGCCTTACTTCAGTTTTATTCAAACAAGAAGTCCGCGTTTCGGGTGGCTGGCCTCATTATATTATGCCAAAATGGATGGCATTTAGATGGAATGGATATGGAATTCATGCCCTTCCAAGTATTTCCTATGACAATGGATATTATTGGCGCGAAGCGTTAAGTCATATTGGAACAAGACGCAGTCATGGGTGCATAAGATTGCTCCCGGATGATGCAACTTACGCATATAATTTTGCTGCAGTTGGAACTCCTGTTTGGGTACACGAGTAAAATTCGACTATTATGTCGAGCTGAAATTTTGGTTCTGAGGATATATTGTCTTTAGGCGATTTTTGAAATGCGTTATAATTCTGATCCAACTTTAATGAATTAACGCACATGCGGAATTTTTTACAAAATGATTGAAGAAGAAATTTTAAAAGACTTGAATGAAAAACAACTTGAAGCAGTAACACATTTTACTGGGCCAATAGTTATTATTGCTGGTGCTGGAAGTGGTAAAACTCGCGCCCTCACACATAGAGTTGCATATTTAATTATGCACCATAAAATTGCTCCTTGGAATATTTTGGCTGTAACTTTTACAAACAAGGCGGCAAATGAAATGAAAGACCGTATTAAAAAATTACTTGGCATAGATGAAAATCAAACTGGATTTGGCGCTGAACCAACTGTGGGAACTTTCCATTCGATCTGCGTAAGAATTTTACGAAAACATATTCATTTACTCGACTATGATAGTAATTTTACAATTTATGATGCGAACGATCAGCAAATTTTGATGAAAAGAGTAATGGAAGAATTACATATAGATAGTAAAAAAATAAACCCAAAAGCATTGCTTGCTCACGTTTCTAATGCGAAAAATGAATTGATTGACCATGAGGAATATCGTTCGATGGCTTCAAATTATTTCACTGAACGAGTTGCTGAGGTTTTCAGGCCATATCAAGATGCTCTTAAGAAAAATAATGCTCTCGATTTTGATGACCTGATTATGAAAACTGTTGAATTGTTTTTGAAACATTCAGAAATACTTGATGAATATCAGGAAAAATGGAAATTTATTTGCGTAGATGAGTATCAAGATACAAACCAAGCCCAATATAAACTCATCAATTTGTTGGCAGAAAAATATAGGAATATTTGTGTAATTGGAGATTCGGACCAAAGCATTTATAGTTGGCGTGGAGCTGATATCCGCAATATTTTAGATTTTGAAAAAGATTACACAGATACAAAAGTTGTAAAATTGGAACAAAATTACAGATCAACACAAGTGATTTTGGATGCGGCTCATCAAATTATTATTAAAAACAAAAAAAGACGCGAAAAAAGACTTTGGACCGATCGAAAAGAAGGGGAAAGTATTAAAATTATTGCGACAAATAGTGAAAGACATGAAGGAGAAACTATTGCGGAAAATATTCGAGGAGCATGCTCTGGGCATGAAGCTCCGCCATATAACCAATTTGTTGTTTTATATAGAACTAATGCGCAATCTCGTGTAATTGAGGAAGCATTTTTGAGATATGGAATCCCTTACAGAATTGTTGGTGGAATTAAGTTTTATGCGCGAAAAGAAATTAAAGATATTATTGCTTATTTGCGAATCATTCAAAACCCACACGATACAGTAAGTTTGCTACGTGTAATTAATACACCTGCAAGAAAGATTGGTAGTAAAACTCTTGATGCAATCCAGACTTATGCAGATTTGCATGGGTTTTCAATGTATGAAGCAATGCAATATGCAAAAGATATTGACGCTCTAAATGAAGGAAAAATTAATGGAATTCATAAATTTTTGAATATTATTGAACAATTACGGGATATCAACACGAAATATCCAGCATCG
>JAHJMX010000107.1 GCA_018821175.1 Patescibacteria group bacterium | reverse complement strand
GTGGGGCAATTTCAAACGGAGGTATAGTCAAAGCGTTAAAAGTTGAAGGCGGAGCAAAATTTACTCGTAAAGAAATCGATGAATTAGAAAAAATAGCAAAAGCTTATAAAGCTAAGGGGCTTGCATATATTTTGTTTGCAGAAGAAGAAACTCGTAGCCAAATTACAAAATTCCTAAAACCAGATGAAATAGAAGCAATTAAGAAAAAAGTTGATGCAAAAACTGGAGATGCTGTTTTCTTCACTGCCGACAAATTCAATATTGCATGCGAATCGCTTGGACAAGTTCGCCTTGCTTGCGGACAAAAACTCAATTTGATAGATAAAAATTTACTTGCATATCTTTGGGTTACTCAATTCCCAATGTTTGAGTGGAATGAAGAAGAGCAACAACTTTCTGCAGCACATCATCCATTCACAAGACCACTAGAAGAAGATCTCGATTTGCTCAAGACGGCACCAGAAAAAGCAAGATCTCATGCATACGACATAGTTTTAAATGGTTCTGAAATTGGTGGTGGAAGTATCAGAATTCACGAAAGAGATTTACAAGCTTTAATATTCGAAATACTAGGAATTTCACTAGAAGATGCAGACACTAGATTCGGGCACATGCTTAGAGCTTTTGAATATGGAGCTCCACCTCATGGAGGGATAGCACTTGGTTTTGACAGATTAGTAATGCTTTTCGCTGAAGAACCAAATATCCGAGAAATAATCCCCTTCCCTAAAGATCAAAAAGCAAGAGATCTAATGCTAGACGCTCCTTCCTTGCTTCCTACAAATCAAATCGCAGAAATGCATATTGAAGTAATTGAAAAAGAGTAACGACACAGAGACTTTACGGAAACGGCTTTTTGCAGTATAATATATAGATATTTTAGAAACATATGCGCATGGACATCTTCATAATTATGTTTGTACTGATCGGACTAATTGCACTTATAACTGCAATGGTTTTGCATTTAATTAAAAGAACTGTAAACATAAATCGTGCTTTGGACATGGTGTTTTTGAAAATCTTAATTCCACAAAAAGAATCTAAGGAAGATCGAGAAAGAGATAGAGAAGCTTATTCATCTGGTGGGGACTTCAAGGAAATTTTGGGGGTCATGACACATTTTTTCCAATCATTACACAGTATATATAGCAGTGATTTTAAAAATAAATTTATCGGGCAAGATTATTTATCTTTTGAATATGCAGTTTTAAACTCTGAAATCCATTTTTTCATTGTATGTCCACGAGATTTAGAAAGCTTGATAGAAAAACAACTCACAAGTTTTTATCCAGACTGTTTTATAGAAAAAATTGAAGATTACAATATCTTTGCGCCAAATTGCAAAGTGACAGGGTCTTACATGAATTTGTCAGATAACTTTTCAATCCCTTTTAAAACATATCAACGATTAAATACTGACCCACAAAATTCAATAGTCAATGTTCTTTCAAAGTTTAAACCAGAAGAAGGAGCCTCGATCCAAATAATGGTTCGCCCGATAAAAGATGGATGGCAAGAAAAAGGCCGCCAGTTAGCAGAAGATATGTTGAATAAAAAGAGTAAAAAGAAAATGTCATCACTAAATCCTCTTTCATGGCTTGCCGCTATTTTCGATTTTTTCATAAACGGAGGGAAAAATGATGAAAATGCAAACTCTGGCGGAATGGATAATGGACGAACAACATCTGGACAAGAAGAAGAAATTAAAGCCATTGAAGAAAAAAATTCACAACCCGGATATGAAACAATCATCAGAATAATAACCGCTTCTCCTAGTTTACGAGAAGCAAAAGCACATTTAACAAATATAAAAAGTGCATTTTCTCAATATGGGAGTACGACTGGAAACAGTTTTGCTGACACAAAATGGCATTCAGATAGACAACTTATAAAAGATTTTATATTTAGGAACTTTAAACGATCATTTGGAACAAGACTTAAAACGAAAGTGGCGATTTTGAGCTGTGATGAACTTACAAGTTTATTTCACATCCCAAACAGCCAATATAACAGATCTCCGCTTATTGCGTGGCAAAGATTCAAAATCGCCCCACCTCCAGCTAATCTTCCAGAAGAAGGGATTTTACTTGGACACAACCATTATCGTGGCGAAACAAAAGAAGTCAGAATGCAGCGTGAAGATAGATTCCGTCATTTCTATGTAATTGGACAAACAGGTACTGGTAAATCTTCTGTATTACAAGTAATGATAAGGCAAGATCTTCGCAATGGAGATGGACTTTGTATAATTGATCCACATGGACAATTAATTGATGACATCCTTCCATTTATCCCTAGAGAACGGGCAGATGACATAATTTATTTCAATCCTGCAGATCTTGAACGTCCAATTGGAATTAACCTGCTTGAGGCTGATACTCCTGAAGAAAAAGAGCTTGTAGCGCTTGATGCGATGAATATCATGATCAAGCTGTTTAATGAAGAAATTTTTGGTCCACGTATACAAGATTATTTCCGAAATGGTTGCCTAACCTTAATGGAAGATCCTGATGGTGGAGCTTTAACCGACATTGTACGTCTTTTTACTGATGATACTTATCAAAAATATAAAGTTGAAAAAGTTACAAATCCTATCGTTAGATCGTTTTGGGAAAATCAAATGGCACAGACTGGAGCTAGGGAAAAACAAGAGATGATCCCATATTTTGCTTCTAAGTTCGGTCAATTTGTTACAAATACTATGATGAGAAATATCATAGGACAGGCTAAATCAAGCTTTAATTTTGCAAATGCAATGAATGAAGGGAAAATAATGCTCATGAATCTTTCAAAAGGAACAACGGGTGAAATTAATTCAAAATTACTTGGGTTAATAATTGTACAAAAAATACAAATGGCTGCACTAAGACGCCAAAACCAAGACAAATCAGCTCGCAAGGATTTCTTCCTTTATATCGATGAATTCCAAAATTACATTACAGAGAGTATTGAAAGCATCCTTTCCGAAGCCAGAAAATATCGCCTTGGACTAATCATGGCACATCAATATATTAAACAATTAGAAGGGGCTGACGGTAAATCAAAAGTCAAAGACGCGGTGTTTGGTAACGTCGGAACGATGATGAGTTATAAAATAGGCGCACAAGATGCTGAATATATGTCAAAGGAAATGTCACCTGTCTTTTCTGAACAAGATTTGATTAATTTAGATAAATATAAAGCTGTCATAAAATTATCAATAGACACACAACCTTCAAAACCTTTCAGCATTACTCCAGTCAACCCATATCTAGAAACTGGCGATAAGGCTATTGCAGAAGCGGTAAAACAACTTTCAAGATTAACGTATGGCCGAGATAAATCATTCGTAGATCGAGAAATATTACGACGCATTGGAGCCATTATGTAATTTTTCACAACGAAATTCGACAAAACCAACGAATGTTATTAGACAACACTCCCCTTTTCGTGTCTACTCGGTAGTCTGGAAAGGGTTTTTCGTTATGTGAGATAATATATTGATATAAAAAATCAAAAATATATCAAAAACTAAAACTAAAAATAAAAAAATGAACAATACAAAATTAAGTTTTTATGATTTTAAAAATTTAATACTGATAGCAGCAGGAATAATTTCATTCTTCCTATTAGGACAAGCTGCTAATGCGTCATATCAACATACATTCACAATTTCAGCATATTACTCGCCACTTCCTGGACAAATCAGATATGTAACAGGAAGCTACGAAAACGATATTAGATTAAATGGAAATGGTGTTCACAGTGCTGATGGAACTCCTGTTTATCCTGGAATGATTGCGGCGCCAAAAACATATGCATTTGGAACTAAAATGGATATTCCTGGAATCGGAACAGTTGCTGTGCATGATCGTGGTGGAGCTATAGTAACTGCAGGCCAACGGAATCAAAGTTTTGACAGGCTTGACGTTTGGATGGGGTATGGAGACGTCGGACTTGATAGAGCCTTAAATTGGGGGAAAAGAACTGTTCTAGTGACAGTTTATGGAGTTGATCCAAATATAAAAGAAAATGTTTATTTGCAAGGATTTTCCGATGCAGAAAAATTCATCCGTAATGTAGTAATAAAACAAAAAGTTTTCACAGTTGATCTTGGATATGGACAAACTGGAGATACAGTAGGAACACTTCAAGAATATTTAACTACACTTGGTTATTATAAAGGGAAAATCGACAAATATTATGGAGATGAAGTATACAAAGCAGTTATCGCATTCCAAATCGACAATAATATTATCGACCGTTCAGAAGAGTTTGGCGCAGGATACTTTGGCCCTCAAACAAGAGCAAGTATCGAAGCGGTATTTAACAAACAAAAGGAATACGATAAAATTGTTAAACAAAATTTAGGAAAAGATGATAAGGGAGATGCTGTTAAAGAGTTGCAAAAATCGCTACAGAAACTTGGATATGATATCGAAGTAAATGGAGTTTATGATGAAGCAACCGTTCAAGCAGTATTCGAATTTCAAAAAGACAACGAAATCGTAAATGATGAAAATGAACATGGAGCAGGTTATTTTGGACCGAAAACATTCGCTGTCCTTTCACAAAAACTTGTAGCCTTTTCAGATCCTACAATTGAAACCATAAGAGAAAATAATATTGTACAAGCATCTTATAGTGGTTTTGACTCGGATTTATCGATTGGAGACTCGGGAGAAGAAGTCAAAAAACTTCAAGAAGAACTTCGAAAAGTCAATTTATTCAAAGCAGAAGCAACAGGTTATTATGGAGAAGTAACTCAACACGCCATATTTAAATTCCAACAAAAAAAAGGACTTATTAGCAGTAAAACAGACGTAGGGGCTGGAGAATTCGGGCCTCAAACAAGATCTGCTTTAAATAGCCTACTTGGATATCGAGCTAATACAAAACAAATTATAGCATCAAGAACGGCAACGTTTAATGAAAACAACTTGATTGCTGAGAAAATTGAAATCCCTGCAGTTGAAACTAAAGCAATCGCATCTGAAACTACTACTTCAAAAATAACTAAAATCGTATTTGACGAAGATTTAAGCCTTGGAAGCAATGGAGAAGATGTACAAAAACTTCAAGATACATTAAAACAACTTGGATTCTTTGAAAGCGGTTTCACGACTGATTATTTCGGAGAAACTACACAAAAAGCAGTGATTGCATTTCAAAAAGATCAAGGCATCATTTCATCTGAAGAAGATTTTGGAGCTGGAAGCGTAGGCCCTCAGACACGAGCTGCATTACACGCTATCCTTTAATATCTTCAGGATTGATATCTAACTGATCAAAAATCTCTTTTTCAAGTGAATAAGAAGCTTTTCGTATCGCCATTTCCAAATCTAAGTTTTCTTTATTTGGATTATGCCTTTTAATACCATCCTCAAAACGTTGCGTCAGCGAAACAATTTTATCATGCAAAACTCTTTTATCAGCATATAAAAGCAATTTCTCCTCAATTGTAAATGGTTGCATTGAAGGATTCACGATCGCACCATAACAATGTTTTCGAATCATTAAGGCAATTTTTTCCTCACCAATTTCATGAAAAAATTCATACCCAGCTTCTGTATGTTTTTTCCCGATATATTTTGCCCTCATTCCATCCCAAATCATAATTTCTTCTTTTGATCCAGTTTTACAAAGTTCAAGATATTCTTCTTCTTTGAAATCAAGAATCCGCATCAAATCATGTAATAATCCGGCATATTTCAAAGATTCGATATCAATAGACATCCCCTTTCTTTGAAGTAAAATCGCAATTTCACATGCTACATTAGATACTTTCTTGCAATGCCGCACAATGTTCTCCGGCATTTTATATTTTTTGATTAACTCAAGAACAAAAGAAATATCCATATTTCAATTTTCATTAATTGATATTTTTCGTTTATTCTCATCTACAACTTCTAATTCAACTTCGAAATGATCATCCGGCAAGTATTCTTCAATCCTATCTGGCCACTCGATAAGAACTAAATTATTACCATCAACAATCTCTAGAAATTCTTCAATATCCCGCTTATTCAAATCTTCAATTCGATAATAATCAAAATGATAAACAGTAATATCCCCTACTGCATATTTACGGAAATATGTATAAGTTGGACTTTTTACAATAGAAGGATCAATGCCGATTGCATTTGCAAATGCCTTTACAAAAGTTGTTTTTCCAGCCCCTAAATTCCCACGCAAACAAACAACATTTTTTTGATATAGATTCCCATTTAAAACAAGCCATTTAGCAAAATCGGCCGCAAATTCCCCTGTAGCATCAACAGAATTAGCAAGTATCGTCTTATTATAGCTATTTTCTTCTCGTGCAGCCTGATTGACCATACTGGGTGAATTATGTTATAATATAAATGCTTAAAAAGCACAACAAAAACAAAAAATAAAAACAAATCAACATGAATAAACGCAACAGTAGCTTACTTGAAAAATTTTCAAGTAAAAAGCGAAAAAATAATATTAAAAACTTTTCGATTTGGGGATTTTTGCTTATATTCATGTCTTTTTCAATCTTTTTGGTTGAACAAAACACGGTAAATTTCCAAACAAGTGTATTGTCGACACAAAAAGCACCCGCATTTGATGGGACAATTTCGCCAATCAAGAAGTCACCAAATTACACTGCACTAACAACAGCAGAAAGAAGCATGACTTATTCACAGCTTCCAGCAGGTAAAATGGAAAATCCACCGTTATACAACCCCCAAAATCTTCGAATTTCATTTGATAATTTAGTTTGGGGTAACGCTGCGCAAGATTCAATAAGGAATCAAAAGATTCTTTATAGCGTCCCATACATGGGGAATTATAAGTTAGACGGACAAGAATATGCAGGAAATCACTTGGCGATAGATATCAAAATCCCAACAGGAACCCCGATTTATGCGATTGGGAATGGAGTTGTGGTGAAAACATCAGAACTTCTCTCTGGATTTGGGAAACATATTGTAATTGAACATCAAAACTTCCCGTCTTACAGCAACTCAAACATTAAAGAAACTTTATATTCATCTTATTCACACTTAAGTTCAGTTAATGTAACAAATGGTTCAATTGTACGAAAAGGAGATATTATCGGATATTCAGGAAGCACTGGATCTTCAACAACTCCGCATTTACATTTCCAAATTGACAATGACAACGCTCCATGGCATCCATACTGGCCATTCACTTCAAAAGAAGCTTCTGACGCTGGATTAACTTTTAATGAAGCTGTAAATGCAGGTTTGAACCAAGATATCGCAATTGCAAATACAGTAAATCCAATGCTTTACGTTCAAAAATATGGGAATGGAACAGTATCAACAAGCAATGATGCTGAAATAACAACTACTACAACAACTCCAACTTCGAATACAACAAGCACGTCAAGCAGTACTAATACTTCAAGTTCAACATCAGAAAACATAGACACAACAGAAGATACGTCAATAAATACTTCTACAAACACTTCTTCTCTAGAAATCACAGCAGAAGATTATGAAGATGATGGTCCAACACGTGAAAGCGATAACCCACAAAACGAATATGTCACTTTTGAAATCAAGACAGATTCCACTTATATCCCTGGCGAAGAACAAAAAATCATAATCAAAGCAGTTGATAGACATGGAAATACAATTACAAATTACGCGCCAGAAAATGCAGTTCGCATCGATATAATGCAAGGATCAGCATTGATAACTCCTCGCAGATTACTTACCCGTGATTTCCAAAACGGTATCGCAGTTTCAGTTATGGCGCCTCGCGACTCAAACCCAATTCAATTCGCGATCAAAACCGATAATGTTATTAAAGAAAGTCCAGTAATTTATCCTGGAATATTTGCGGACATCAGTAGTGCACATCCTCATTTCCAAGCAATCAAATTCTTGAAAAATGAAGGTGTGATTGAAGGATATCCGGATGGATCTTTCAAGCCGGAAAATTCAGTTTCACGTGTTGAGGTTTTGAAATTCATATTAGAAGGAATTGAAGCTGACGTATCAAGCGCCCCAGCAAAATTAAAATTTAGCGATGTAGAAGCCAGCCAATGGTATGGAGGGTACTTATACACAGCAACAACCTTGGGAATTGTTGATGGATACCCAGATGGATCTTTCAAGCCACTCGACAAAGTAAACAAAGCCGAATTTCTAAAAATGTTAATTGAGGCAATGAATATTGATGTCGACCCTGAAATTGGTGAATTACCATTCTTGGATGTTGGAGAAAACCAATGGTATGCCAAATATGCTCAATTTGCTTATGAGAAAAACATCATTGATACTGATGACAATCGCTTTTGGCCAAACAAACAAATGACACGTGAAGAAGTAGCTGAAGCTATGTATAGAGTTAGTATCTTAAATGCAACAGGAGCAAGTACTTTCACAGCAGACCTTATCCCAACAACAGATAATGCAGCTTAGCCTGAGTTCCTATTGATATTCATACATGTTTTCATGTAGAATAAATGTCGGCATTTTGCCTTATTTGACCTGAAAATCCATGACAGACGAAAGCATTCAAGATATATTCAAGAAAAACAATAAAATCGAAGTCCCATCAGAAGGCAAACCGGAAGAACCAAAATTGGAAACACATAAAGAAGGTGGCGAACTCGGGAAAACTCCACACAAAAGATTTGCTGCATTACTAATTGACCTTGGGCTCAACCTATTGATCGTTTTTGGATTAGTTTTTGTAATTCAAAGTTTCATCGCTTCTCCATTCAGAGTATCTGGGCCATCTATGTGCAATACATTGAATTATATTGATGAAGAATGCGTACAAGGATACGGAGATTATGTCATCGTAAATAAAATAGGTTATTTAATAGGAGAACCTCAACGTGGAGATATTGTTGTTTTTAGGCCACCACATGCAGAAGATCAATTCTATATTAAGAGAATTATTGGAGTTCCTGGAGACACTGTCAAAATAATTAACGGGAAAGTTTATATATACAATGATGAATATCCAACTGGGTATGAACTAGAAGAACAAGAATATTTGAACGAAGACAATTATGGAAAAACTCAGTTAGGAAATAATCGCGAAGATACTTTTGAAGTCCCTGATGGGAAATATTTCGTTCTTGGTGACAACAGGCACAATAGTACTGATGCCCGCAACTGCTTTAGAGATGTATATGAAGGCGCATGCCGAGGAGCAGAAGATTATTTCTTAGAGAAACATTATATTGAAGGAAAGGCTTGGTTAATGCTATGGCCTATACAACATATCGGATTCCTTGCAGATCCTGCTTACGCTGAGTAAAATTTTATAAACAGTTGAGTACGTTCAATGCAACAACTTGACATTTGTGCAATTTTGGCATACAATCCACCTCCTGCCTTAATATCATGATATAAAAACAAGCAGATGAAACTTATTTTTCTTAAAAATAGGAAAATTGTAAGCACTCCTTAAGCTTGGGCTTAAAGTAATATGGAGCGCTATTTTGTATGCTCTTTGACATATAGCCGTGAAAAAAAATCACAAAGAATGTTCTGCGTTCTTATTGCTGGGCAAAACATCGCTAATTAATGCGCCATTTTGACCTAAAGTAATAGTGTGTAGAACTGTTCTTTGTGACTGTTATTATTATTAATTTTGTTAGAATCTTTATTTTTATAAACCTATCGAACACCCCTAAAAAAAGGGGAAGGAGAATCGTCATGTGGAAATGGATAACTGCAATAACTGGAATCATTGTATTATTGGTAGTTGTTTTTCTTGCCGGGAGATGGACGAAATCGACTCCCCCCTGCAAGAAATGCCAGAAATGCCCGGGAATGGAAGAGACGGTGAGATATTCGAAGGAAAGCCTGGACAAGGCTTTCCTTGCAGGGAAAACCGCCGGAAGAAAGGAAGTCCCCGCCTGCGAGAAATGTGAGACATGTCCTACGTGTGAAACATGTCCTACGTGTGCCCCAGATCTAAAAACAGAGCTGACAGCCTGCAATGGAGAAAAAGAGAGTCTACTGACCGCAATCCAAGATCTGGCGAAAAAAACCGGCTTGGAATGCATGGTGCATGACAAGTCAGACTTCCCTGAAAACCCCAAGGGCTGCTATATCAAGCCCGCCGTGCATATCAAAGGGGAAAAGGAGGCCCTCACCTGCTGGTGGCGCAAGTCATCCAGCGTAGAGGACAACTCGAGTTCGACCTACGTTCCCCCCACCCCCACACTTCCCAATTCGACGTATGCCGCCGCCGGCACCGATGATCTGCGCAAGCAGGTCGAAAAAAACACCCAAGGAATCGCCGAAAACCGGAAGGCCATCGGCGAGAACAAAAAGGCAATCGGCTTCTTCTCAGAGGAGGCCAAGGCTGCCAGAGAAAGGCAGAGAAAGGAATTGCAGGCGGAAATCGACCGTTTCCACGGTCGAAAAGACAACAAATAACAGTCACATCACAAAAATGAGGGACCCGGAAAAAAGAATACATATTCATGTATCTCTCCGCGGTCCCTTTTCCCATACCCATTTTTAAACTTCTTGTTTCGCAACAAAATAAAATTCAACAAGAGAAACACATAAGATCAGAAGTAATCCTGACCACCAATTAAGCACGCCAATCATTAAAAATAAAATACATCCAAGAGAAATGATTGTAAGCTCTATCCCCTGTCTAAAAGCCACAATAATATGATTGGAATATATTTCATTCTTGTTTAGCCATAAACGAAAATAAAAGCCAAAAACAGTTAATGTGCAACTAAGAGCGAAAAATAAACTCAAAAAGAAAAGTGACAACGCTAATCCAGTTGATGCAAATGGATCAAGTTTGCTAATTACGATATACCAAGCAACCCAACTCACAAGGGCGGCTATTCCAACGAAAAGTAAATATCTATTATGCGTCATATTATTTGAGAATTATTGTTGACCTGTTCTTTCCATTATTATTCCACTGAATCCAATTTTTCAAGAACTTTATGTATTTTTTGCATATCTTCAAGGAGAATTTCACGATAACTTCCATTATAAAGTGCAACCGCCGGGTGATACATGGCGAAATAAACTTGTTTTTCCTGCCAAATCCCTTTGTAGCGTTTTGCTTGTCCGTGAATCTCAGAAATTTTTGTACCTGGCAAAAAAATATTCATGGCGTGGCGACCCAGCGTTACAATCAACTTAGGTTTTATCAATTTAATTTGCTCTACAAGATATGGCCAACACGCAATCTTCTCGTTTGATTCTGGGTCGCGATTAGCGGGCGGCCGGCACTTCACGACGTTCGTGATGAAAACATCTGCGCGTTTAAGCCCAATCGACTCCAAAAGTACATCCAAAAATTTGCCGGCCGCCCCCACAAAAGGGGTTCCGTGCAAATCTTCATTTTTCCCTGGCCCTTCACCAATAAACATTATATCTGCATTAGGACTCCCCTCCCCAGGAACGGCATGCGTGCGAGTCTTACAAAGACCACATTTCTGGCAATTTTCAACCTGAACCCTAATCTTTTCAAGTTCTCCCATTCCAGCTTTTAAATTATTGAATTATTTCACTCCCATAACCTGCTCACCTTTATCAACAAGCCCTTTTTTTCTCTTTTCACTCATTGCAAAATAAAGACCAAGAACAAACAACACAACTCCAACTGCGACAAAATAAATCGAATAAAGCATCATTCTTTCAATGACGAAATTTAGCAAGAATTTATAAAAATCTCTAAATTGTTCAAGTTCATTAACCTGATATCCAGGCATATTCTTAGCTGTAAGCGTAATCTCAGGTATACGTGAAATAAATTGAGATGCGATTAACGAAAAAACACCTCCAAGAAAAATGGCAAAAGAAACAAATTTGATTACTAAAGATTTCGGCTTATATATAACTAAAATTATAAATAATAATCCTACAATCAAGAATAATGGCAAAATTGATTGAGCATATTTGAGCACCTGCACAAACTGCTGTAAATGAATATCATCTTCATGCCCATCAGTTGTAAGATCAAATACAAATTCAGTAGAAATAACATTATTCATATCTCTCTCTAAATCTTTTTTGAAAATATCTTGGACTTTTGCCCTTCCATCCTCAACCGGAATACATCGCGGAAGTTCATTGCTAGGAACTTCATACAACTTCAAATCATCATCTTCTGCACACATTTCGATATCACTAACCAAATCAGCGGCAACTTCATCAGCAAGAGGATTAATTTGTGCCCTAAAGTCCTCAAGTGAAACGATAATTGCATCTTCTTTTCGCCCGTCTATAACAGATTTTAATTGTGTAGCAAAATCCTTGGCAAGCGCACGAGCATAATCAATTACAAAATATTTACGAACCATTACGTTAACTTCTTCTAAAGTATAATAATCACCAATCTTTTGATCTTTATAAATAGCTTCAGATAAAAATGGAACGCTGTATTCATATGCCTCATCAACAACTTCCCCATCATAAAAATCTGGATTTAAATAAGTGCCTGTAACTGCACGAACAAAAACCGTTGGAATTGTTATAAGCGCTATTGCAACAACTAAAACACTGGCGAATATCTTTCGTATCAACATGATTAAACTTGAGTAATTAACTTTGTAAAAATGCTTCAAGACATTACCCCAAAGACACTTAAATCACAAGTTAATTCCCTGACTTGATTGACCTGTGTTTCCTATCTTCATGAGAAGGAACAATTTTCCAACGAATTTCTTTTTCTAATCTGCCAGGAATTGTAAATCCAGACGCTTTTTTGTGTCCTCCTCCTCCAAATTTTGAAGCGATTTCCTCTAAATCAACACCTTCTTTACGTGTTCTGAAAGAACCTTTCACATTCCCAGCGCCATCTTCATGAAGTAAAACTGTGAATTTAGTATTTGGAACACAATTAATGAAATCAACTGCACCAGAAAGTTCATCAACTTCAGCATTGCATTCTTCAAAATCACGATTTGTAATTACTGACATTGCAACCCCTTCGTCATTTATTTTTAAATTGCTCAAAACTCTTCCCCAAAGTTTCAAAGTTGAAACTGATGTGTTTTTAAACAAATTCCTTGATACATCGACAACTTTCCCCCCAGCTCCAACCATTTCCCCTGCAATGCGCAAAACCTCAGGAGTTGTATTTTGATGCATGAAGCTTCCGGTATCGTTATACAGCCCTGTCAAAATACATGTTGCAATCTGCGGACTGATGTCATAACCGGCATATTTGAAGAACTTATAAATAATCATTGTTGTTGAAGCTGCGTTTGTATCTACTACGTTTACTGTCCCAAAATTATCATTTGAAGCATGATGATCAATGTTAATGACAGGAACATCTCCACACCAAATATCTTCGTATTTACTATGATAATCAGTCATATACGACGCTCCTGCATCGCAAACAATCATCAAATCGTATTCACGAAAATTAAAATCTTTTACAAAATGTTTAATATCAGGCAAATAGGCATATCTTTCTGGGATTTCATCAATACAAGCCATAGTTACTTCTTTCTCCAATTTTGATAATGCACGCTTAAAAGAAATACAAGCCCCCAAAGTATCACCATCAGGTTTTCTATGAGCAATAACAAGTATCTTTTCCGCGCTATCTATAAGCCTTTTTGCTCTTTGAAAATCAAACTCCATTAAGCATGGTATTAAAAATTAAGAGGCCATTATAGCACATTATTGAATCTGCGCAAGTGCCAATAAAATAATCCCGTTTAATTCTTCCCTAAGAAATCCAATTGCAACTTTCTTATCAAAGTATCGTGCGTAATAGGTTTTTTTAGATATCCATTACGCTTGAGCGCTAAACTCTCCAAAATAGTTAATTGTGGTTCGAATTGTTTTGGGCGTTCTCGCAAAGATGCATATGGATTCCCATCGTCATCAATTCCAACTTCTGCATATGTTAGCGCGTAATATGGCACAAAAACTGCCGGAAAACTAAATCTCGCCGATGCCCTTTGCATTAATTGCTTCCAACTCCCCGTATCGACATAATAAGTATCTTTGTGATGATGTGCCCCAGCTAAATGTGTATGCCCAGTTATATACAAATTAGCCTTTTCATTAAATGGATTCTCTCCTTGAACTACAGCAATCGCACGTTGCATATATGCATTCTGCCTAGAAAGTAAAATATCAGTCAGACTATGCACTCCATATTCACGCAAACGCGCATTAAAATGCCCTTTCATCATTGCGGCAATAAATACAATCAATACAATTGCCATATCAAAGTAAAGTATAAATGCTATAACTTTACAAAATGGATTTGTATCTAAAAAAAGTACAATCTCCGACATGAATTGCGGATAATAAAAATGAGTAAATACATCAAAAATAAAGTATGGAACGGCTAAAAAACTGAACATCAAAAGCATTGGGACGGCAATAAGCTGTAACACCGGCCCAAATTCATAATAAAAATATTTACTAAAAACCCAATATGGTATCAACTCAATATCAATATTATCTAGGAAAGCAAGCCACTTGGGATGTTTTTTTGGAGTCCCTAGTTTCATTAACTGTTTAACTAGGATTTGATAGTTATGGTATGAAAAAGAACTATCTGTTGGCAAATTAAAATCTGGGAATTCGCAAACCGGTTCAACTTGATTCCCATGTTCTCCTATCACTCTAAAAATTTTATCTCCTTTTTTAAATTCACGTTTAAAGAACTGATTTGTCTCAACATGGATATTGTATTTCTTTAAATCTTCTTGGTATTTAGGCTTATACAAAAGCGCATGATCATGATTTCCTGGAATGACATTGATTATATGTTTAGCTCCAAATTTTTTAAATTCTTCAAAAAGTTTATTATGCTTTTTGATAATAAATTCAACAGAATCTTCAT
>JAHJMX010000106.1 GCA_018821175.1 Patescibacteria group bacterium | reverse complement strand
GCTTGAATATTACAAAGTAGATCTTCGTAAAAAAGGTCAAGATACCCTCAATGCTGCAAAAGAAGAAGCAATGAAAACATTCAAGAAAATCACTGAAGATGAAGATAGAAAAAGAGGCAGCATTATGTCTCAAGCTAATTCGAACAAGGAAAGTGGAGTAAAACTCATTACTTCTTATTTCGAAAAACACCTTGTTAATTAAATCATATTTTATTAAACGAGAGATATGGCTGTAATTTTAATGAAAAAAATCAAACTGATTGGATCATCTCGTCACCGACAAAATTTGTTGGACGTTTTGCAATCACATGGAGCATTGGAAATTACTGAAATAATTTCAAATGATCAAAATGAAGAATTGGTAAAAGTAGAGTTATCTCCGGACAAGTTAGACGCTGCTCACAACGCAGAGTTGAATATTGCAAATATTGATTTCGCTTTGAAATTAATTAAACCTTTTGCGAAACAAAGAAATATCTTTGAAGGACCTGTGAGATTGCCTATCAATAAAGTTAAGGAAAGAGCGAGTAACTTTGACTTCGATGTGATTATTGATAAATGTCGATCAATTGAAGAGCAAATGGTTGCGCTCAGAAATGAATATGTTGCTCTTAATAGCCTCCATTCGGAACTGGACCCTTGGCAATCACTTGTAATGCCTCTTAATCATATTGGAACAACAGACAATACAAAAACTATTATTGGAACTGTACAAAAAACAGCATTTGAACAATTTAAAGAGGAATTGCTAAAAGTTTCAAAATTATTAGTTTTGGAGTTAATTAATGAAACTGAAAGTTCATGTTATGTTTCAATCA
Organism: Patescibacteria group bacterium; assembly: GCA_018821175.1. Classification (GTDB taxonomy): domain Bacteria; phylum Patescibacteriota; class Gracilibacteria; order UBA1369; family PNNO01; genus JAHJMX01. Next base: position 6,403 of record JAHJMX010000106.1, on the reverse strand, counting down.
CATTCACGAAAGAAATTGAAACTGAAGTAAGAGAGGTGTTATTGATGAATAAATTTTCTCAAGTTGAACTACCTTCAGTATCTCATGATGTAAAAAGTGAAATCAGTAAAATTAAGCAAAGAAAAGGAGAAGTAGAACAAGAACTTGCTAATTTTGAAGAAGAATTAAGAGTTGTTGGAAAAAGTAATGAAGATTTACAGATTGTCCATGATTATTTTGTTTGGGAAAGAGATAGAATTTACGCAGATCACAAATCTCAAAATACAGAATATACATTCACCCTCGAAGGGTGGATGCCAATCAAAAGTGCTGAAAAAACAATAAAATCTCTTAAAGAGGTTACTGATAGTTTTGAAATTTTTGATATTGAGCCATCTGAGGGGGAACAGGCTCCAGTGGCAATTAGAAACAAAGGATTTATGGGAATGTTCGAAGCAGTTACTAATGTATACGGGCTTCCTCTTCCAACAGAACTTGACCCAACTCCATTCCTTGCTGCATTTTTCATCATATTCTTTGGACTATGTTTAACAGATGCAGGATATGGAATTTTGCTATTTGTGATATGTGCCCTTGCACTTAAGTTTACAAAACTTGATCCAGGAATGAAGAAGCTTGTGAAACTTATAATGTATGGAGGTATTATCACTTTTATAATGGGAGCATTGTTTGGTGGATGGTTTGGAATGACTGCAGATCAAGCCCCTGGATTTTTGACTTTCGACAAAGTTTTAGAAGGTGGAGAAATAGTAAAAGCATTCAAATGGCAAATAATTAATCCAACTCAAGGAAACGGACCATTAACATTCTTGATACTTGCAGCAACCCTCGGATATATTCAAGTGCTGTTTGGTCTTCTTGTGGATGGTTATTGGAAAATTAAAACACACAGATATCTCGATGCAACTTTAGATAGTTTCCTTTGGTTTTTCTTCCTCGTGATGATGGGACTATTCGGAGTAAGCAAAGGTGGGATTTTCCTTGCAGATTATGCTGAAATCATCACAAACATTGTACTTGGTACAGTAGTTCTTTTGGTTCTCACTCAAGGACGCAGCAAAAAGAATATTTTTATGAAATTAATATCAGGAGTTCTTTCTCTATATGGGCTTGTTGGATATTTCGCTGACATTCTTTCTTACTCACGTCTTATGGCTCTTGGACTTGGAACTGGAATTATCGGATTCGCCTTCAATACAATTGGTGGTCTAGTTGGAGGTATACCTTATATAGGAATCGTGTTCACAATCATTGTAATTTTGATTGGGCATACTTTAAATATTGCGATCTCAACACTTGGTGCATTCATTCACTCAAGTCGTCTTCAATTCGTGGAGTTCTTTGGGAAATTCATGGAAGGTGGAGGTCGTGCATTTAGCCCATTACAAAAAGCTTGTAAATACATTCTTATAACTGAAGACAACAATTAAACTTTACATATTTAACTCTTAACAACTAAAAAAATATGTTTGCAATCGACAACGGAATCGCATTAGCAGTTCTGGGAGCAGCATTAGCTGCAGCACTAGGTGGGATCGGATCAAGCATCGGAGTAGGACTAGCTGGTCAATCAGGAACTGGTGTGATCAGTGAAAAACCGGAACTTTTCGGAAAAATCCTTCTCTTGCAAGCTCTTCCAGGAACACAAGGAATTTATGGATTCCTAGGAGCACTTTTGATTCTTATCCAAATCGGTCTTATCGGAGGAAGCCCAATCGCGATTGATATCTCAACTGGATGGCAATTCTTTGGAGCTGGAATCCCAGTAGGACTTGCTGGTTTATTCTCAGGAATTCACCAAGGAAAAGTATCTGCAGCTGGTTTGAACGCCGTTGCTAAAGACTCTGCTAACACTGGTAAAGCTGTAATTATGTCAGCGATGGTAGAAACATATGCGGTACTAGGACTTCTAGTTTCAGTACTTCTTATTTTCGGAATACAAGTATAATTATTGTTTTTTGCGAGCCCCCGCTGATTGAAAATTATTAGCGAGGCCTCCAAAAGGTAACGAATTAACCCCATTAATAATATGGCACTACAAGATATACTCGAACAAATCGAGAGTGAAACTCAAGAAAAACTTGATGCTATACAAGCAGAACATGAAACTGCTTTGAAAAAACTTGATAATGAGTTTGCTGTACTTGCTAAAAAAACTGAACAAGAGATGGATGAGAAGGTTACAGAGAACTCAGGAAAAATCATGAATAAGATGACAACACATGCAAGAATGGAAGCAAAGACTAAACTCTTACACGAAAAACGTGAAATCATGGATAAAGTTTTCGCTGATGCATTAGAATCTCTGCTTTCATCTGGGAATTATGAAGATAATCTAGTGAATCTTCTAAAAAATTCAGATATGGAAGGTGATGATGTAACTATAATTCCTGCTAAAGGAAAAGAAGATATTACAAAGTCTGCCCTTAAGACTTCTGGGAAACCATACACAATGTCAAATAAAACTGCGGACATTAAAGGTGGTTTCATTCTTCAATCTGAAAAGATCGAAATTAATAATTCTTTTGAATCAATTCTTGATAATCAACTTAGAGGCTATTTAGAGCTTGAAGTTGCTAAAACTTTGTTTCCTGCTTAACCATTAATTTTAAATGGACTCAACATTATTCGCACAATCATCATCGTGGATTAGAGTACTTGAGACAAAACTCCTAAACGAAAATGAGTTAGAACGTATGGTACTCGCAAAAGACGCTCGCGACGCGTACAAAATTTTGAATGAAACTGATTATTCATCACATATTGGTGATATTGAAAAAATAGAAAGCTTTCAAGAAGTTATTAACTCTGGATTGAAAGATACGAAGGAATTAATTTCACGCATCACTCCAGAAAATTGGGTATTTAACATTCTTTGGTTTAGATATGACTTCCACAATTTGAAAGTTTTACTTAAGGCAAAATATTCTGGGAAAGATTTTGATGAAATTGAAAACTTCCTCCTCAAATTTGGAGCTATTCCAACAGAAAAACTTAGAAGATTAATCTTTGGAAACGAAGATGTAACACTTGGACTTGAACCAAAATATGAAGAATATATAAAGGAAAGTATTGCTTTGGCAAAAGTAGATTATGAAAAGGATGAAGATCCACAAATAATTGATATCGTTTTGGATAAAAGACTTTGCAAAATAATGAATGATATTGCGCTTCGAAGCGAAAATGGATTCTTGATTAAACTTACAAAAAAATATATTGATCTTAAAAACATTGAATTATTTATCCGTCTAAAAATTCAAAAACGCGGTGAAGATTTATTGTTAAAAGGATTTATCAACAGAGGATATCTTGAAAAATACAGATTTGTAGATGCATTTAGAAAAGATGTAGCTGATTTCGCTGAAAGTATGAAACATACAGATTATTCAGACATTATTCGTGAAGCAATAAAAGGATATGAAGATGAAAAGTCATTCGTAAAACTTGATAAGCTAACTTATGACCATTTGACTGATTATATTCAGCAAGCAAAACGAATTGCAATTGGACCTGAACCAGTATTCGCTTATTTCTGGGCAAAGAAAAACAATGCTTTGGTTATTCGAAGCATTATGGTTGGAAAATTAAATAATATCGCCCCAGAAGACATTAGGAAAATCATTAGAACATTATATTAAACGTTAAAAGAAGCAACTTATGAAAGATGCTAAACAAAACTACAAAATAGCGATAATCGGGAATAAAGATCAAATCCTTGGATTTAAAGCTCTTGGGATTACAGCTTGTGTCGCAAACAATGGTGCAGACGCAAGAGAATCACTTTTCCAATTATACAAAGAGGAAATTACTCTTCCAAACGGAGATATGAAGAAAAAATACGCAATTATCTTCATATTGGAAGATCTCGCAATGCAACTCTCTACAGATGATTATAAAAAATTAAATAAAACTGCAATCCCAGCAATTATTCCAATCCCTGGAATACAAGGGACTCAAGGATATGGATCTCATAGAATCAAAAAAATGGTCGAACAAGCAGTTGGTAGTGATATCTTTGGTTAACAGTTGCGAGCGAAGCGAGCAACTTGTAGCTCAAATTCGCGAAGCGACTCAAAACCGCGAAGCGACTCAAACTCAACTTAAAATATAATAAATAATTAATTAATCATAATATGCAAAAACAAGGAACAATCATAAAAGTATCTGGACCTCTCGTTGTCGCGAAAGGGATGGAAGGTGCAAAAATGTACGAGGTTGTACGTGTATCTGACAAGAAACTTATTGGAGAAATCATCGGAATCAATGGTGATGAAGTTTCAGTTCAAGTATACGAAGAAACCTCTGGAGTTGGACCTGGAGAACCAGTTTATTCAACTGGAGAAACTATGCAGGTAGAACTAGCTCCTGGATTACTTGAATCAATTTATGATGGAATTCAACGTCCACTAAAAGATTTGGAAAAAGCTGCTGGAGCTTACATCACTCGTGGTATTGATGTCCCAGGATTAGATTATGATAAAAAATGGGATTTTAAATCTGTTAAAAACGCTGGTGAATCAGTTATGTCAGGAGATACTCTTGGAGAAGTTCAAGAGACTTCATTGATTAAGCACAAAATAATGACTCCTCCAGGTGTTGCTGGAAAAATCAAAGAAATTAAAAATGGAAATTTCAATATTACTGAAACTATTGCAGTAATTACTGATGCAGACGGTAAAGATCATAATATCTCAATGTTGCAAAAATGGTCAATTCGTAAACCTAGACCAATCAAAACAAAGTTTATCCCAAATGAGCCATTGATTTCTGGAACAAGAATTCTAGATACAATGTTCCCTATCGCAAAAGGTGGAGCAGGATGTATCCCTGGACCATTCGGAGCTGGTAAAACTGTAACACAGCAAACACTTGCGAAATATTGTGATGCGCAAATCATCGTATATATCGGATGTGGTGAGCGTGGTAATGAGATGACAGATGTACTTGCAGAATTCCCTGAACTTGAAGATCCAAACACTGGTGAAAAATTGATGAAACGTACAGTAATGATCGCCAATACATCAAACATGCCGGTAGCTGCTCGTGAAGCTTCAATTTACACTGGAGTAACAATCGCCGAGTATTATAGAGATATGGGATATAACGTTGCCCTTATGGCCGACTCAACTTCTCGTTGGGCTGAAGCTCTTCGTGAAATGTCAGGACGTCTTGAAGAAATGCCGGGGGAAGAAGGATATCCTGCTTACCTAGGTTCAAGAACTGCAGAATTCTACGAAAGATCAGGAATGGTTAAATGTCTTGGATCAGAAGAAAGACAAGGAAGTTTGACACTTATCGGGGCAGTATCGCCTCCAGGTGGAGATCTTTCAGAACCAGTAACACAAAACACATTACGTGTAACAAAAGTATTCTGGGGACTAGATGCAAAGCTTGCTTATAGACGTCATTTCCCAGCTATCAACTGGTTAACTTCTTACACACTATACCAAGATAACATTAAGGATTACTGGGCTAATGAGATTGCAGAGGACTTTGAATCATTACGTGCAGAATCAATGGGTATCTTGCAAGAAGAAGCTAAACTTGAAGAAATCGTACGTCTAGTAGGAATGGAAGCTCTTTCACCAAAAGAAAGACTTATTCTAGAAACTGCGAAATCTCTTCGTGAAGATTTCCTATTCCAAAACGCTTTCGACGATGAAGATGCATTTACTCCACTCAAAAAGCAATATTGGATGCTTAAATCTATTATGAATGTGTATCATACTGCTTTCAAAGTAGTTGACCAAGAAGACTTCAACTTCGATGAATTACTTGCACTACCTGTAATGCAAAAAGTTGTAGGATGTAAAAATATTAAAGCAAATGATGAGGCAGAAGCTAATTATAAGAATCTTTGGGAAGAAACAGAAAAAGCTATTATGAGCCTCAGAAAAATTTAATTTTATTTAATTTTATAACTTAATTTAACTTACATATACGATGCAAAAAGAATATAAAACAATAAGATCCATTTCAGGTCCACTCGTGATGATCGAGGGAGTTGAAGGGATTAAATACGAAGAGCTCGTTGATATTACAACTGCAAACGGAGAGATCCGTTCAGGAAAAGTTCTTGAAGCGAGAGAAGGAGTAGCATTAGTACAAATGTTCGAAAACACACAAGGTGTTGGAGCACATGGTTCTAAAGCTAGATTCCTTGGGAAAACACTTCAAATCGACGTATCTGAAGATATGCTCGGAAGAATCTTTGATGGAAGAGGTCGTCCAATCGATGGAGGAGCTCCAATTATTCCAGATAAACAACTTGATATTAATGGTAGTCCATTAAATCCATACTCACGAAATTATCCTAACGATTTCATTCAAACAGGAATTTCAACTATCGATTGTATGAACACATTGGTACGTGGACAAAAACTTCCTATCTTCTCAGGAGCTG
>JAHJMX010000140.1 GCA_018821175.1 Patescibacteria group bacterium | reverse complement strand
GCCGGAAGTTGCGAGAAGAGGGTTGCATCGGCGAAAAGGGTTTGCGACTATTGTTGAGTTTGCGGCAAAAGTTGGGGGTGTGGGGAAAAGAACGGTTGCGGAGGTGATGCGCGTTGAACGTATTTTAGAGGACAAGCCGCAGCTGAAAGCCATGGTTGGGAAAGTGGGGATTAATAAAGTGAGATTAGTGGCATCGATCGCGAGCAAAGAAAACCAGTGCGAACTTGTGGAAAAAGTGCAAAATATGTCGAAAGGCGCCCTCGAACTTTTCGCAAGAGAAGAAAAAAATGCAAATCAAGAAATCGCTTTGTTGAGGGGAAATCCGGCAAACCAAGAAATCCCTCCCGGGAGGGATTTGACAAGAGAGAGAATGAGTTTTTCAGTCGACGGGAAGATCGCGCTTGAGATGAGGAAAATAAAGTTGCGACTCGAAAAAGAGCGAGGCGAGGCGATTGAATGGAATGACGTGATGGCGGAAATGGTTAAAGCCATGCGGAAACCGAAAGCGGCCCGTCCCGCGACGGCTGAGAAGAAGATCAAAATTACACGTTATATTCCAGCGGCAAAGAAACACGAACTTGAAGATTTATATAGTGGCAAATGCGGCGCTCCTGGCTGCAATAAGCCAGCAACTGAAATCCATCATGTGGACGGATTTGCGAGAGTGCGGAATCACAACAATCTTATCCCACTATGCCATGGGCATCACGAACTGGCGCATGGAGGGTTCGCGATGAGGATAACGTGAGTGCCAGGAAGGGGGGCAGGGGCGAGCAATGCCCCCCGCGCGTGTGAGGGGGTTGGTGGGCTGGCGAGAGCGGCACGCTAGTTGGACACGGTGGGACACGGTGGGACACGGTGGGCGCGAGAGATGCAGCGCATTATTAAAAAAAGCCCCTCGTGTTCAAGGGGCTCATTCGTTGATTATTTTTTATTAGCCGTTTGGCCTTTTTTGCGCTGTTTTCTGTCTAACCAGAATCCAAATACGAGCAGTCCAACACCAGTTATGAAGATTAGCACCCATCCATACCACGGCATTCCAAGTTCGTCCCCGCCGGCAACGCCATGCAAGATTGCGCCTACAGTTGATTTGATTTCGAAGTTTACAGTGATAACTTTACTCATAGCCATGTCGCTTTCGCGAATTGCATATAATGTTACTTTGTGGTCACCTTTTTCGAGCTCTTTTGGTGCGGCGATTTCAAATTCTCCACCGGCCAAATCGGCTACGATAGCGGAAGTTGAAAGTACACTTTGCCAAGTTGCGAATACTTTGTTTTTGTATCCTGTTCGTCCAACTAAGACCGGCTTGTTGTCAACAATGACTATACGTACGCCTTCCAGCAGCACATCATCGCTGATATTTGTGTCGGCAAGACGCTCCGGTTTTGGTGAATCAACAATAAGTTTTGAGTCTAAATTTACGCCAATAAGTGGTGATTCAAATACATCCCCCGCTTCTGTATCTAAACTTTTTGCAAGTAGATAGAAAGATCCATCGATTAAATCAAATTCAGGAGTGTAAATAAAAGAGCCTTCTTCGTCACTTTGTGTTGTTCCAAGCACAATTTCTCCGCCAAATTCATTACGTAAAACAAGCTTGATAGTTAAGTCTGGTTTTGGCGCATGTCCTTGTATTACAGGGCGAACATCGGTCAAGATCATGCCGTCTTTGATGTTTGTGATGCGCAAAGACAAACTATTTAAATCAGTTGCAGTTAATGGATCTGATCCATAAGTAAGAATTTCGTCTGCGTCTGAAAGTCCATCTCCATCTGTATCAGAATTGATCGGGCTAGTCCCGTATTTGTATTCAAGAAGGTTTGAAAGTCCATCTCCATCAAAATCTGCAGATCCGTTTAAAGTTGAAACTCCATATGTTCGCTCCCATTCGTCGTCAATTCCGTTTTGGTCTGCGTCTTTAGGGAAATCAGCTTTGTTTAATGGATTAGTTTTTAACCTAACCTCAACAGCATCTGTAAATCCATCATCGTCAGTATCAGGTTTCAAAGGATTTGTTTTGTATTGTTTAACCTCTTCGTCATCACGCAAACCATCATTATCAGAATCGTCTAAAGAAGGATTTGTGTTGTATTTTTTGATTTCTTCATAGTCGCTCAAAGTGTCGGTGTCAGTATCTTTTTGAGCTGTATTTGTTAAGAAAGTATATCTTTCTTCGCCATTTGAAAGTCCATCGTTGTCATCATCTTTTGTGTCATCTAAGCCTCCAGCGCCTTTGTAGAACTTGTAGTAAGAGTCGATCATGTTGTTTTTCCATGCGACTGAACAAGTAGCATTAGGCTCGAAAGCAATTCCAGTGCCACAGTCGATAATACCTGCTTCACAAGCAGCGTTGTAGTATCTAAGGTGCCACCATTCTTTGATATCAGGAGCGTAAGTTTTTACATTTACAAGATTTCCTATTCCGCCGATCATTGCGTAATATTCATCTTCATACATCCATTTTTGTCCGATAGTTGCCCAGTTCAAAATTTTCATAATTTCCATGCGAGTCATGTTTTCTTTTGGACGGAAAGGGCTGTTTGCTTCACCATAATAACCTTGCACCATTCCCATGCGAGTTCCAAAGTTGATAGCATCTTTGATAGCTTTAGTTACAACAGTGTCGCCGGCCATAGTTGGGGTTGTGGCTTCACCTTGCAATAAAACGTCCGGGTAATAGTTCCCGGCGGTAACATCTAAATTGTCATAATTTGAATTAAGCATAAACGGAAGCATACAGTTGTATATATCTGCCTGACATGCTGCGTCTAATTTTTGATAATTTTTTTGAACATCGAATTTTTGCAAAATTTCACGAGTTACGTCTTCACGAGTACATCCTGCAATTGGAGTCTCGACAACGACACCTTCTTCGTCTGCGGCTTCATGGAGATCCTCTTCCAAAATCTCGTCAGAGATTTCCTCACCGGTTTCTTCGCAAACTTCACATTCCGGACATTCCTCAACAATAGGGCAAGCTTCTCCTTCTACAGTTTCGTATAAACAAAGAGCGCTACATCCATCACCATCTTCAGTGTTTCCATCGTCACATTGCTCACCTACGCTGTAAGTTGCTATTCCATCACCACAAACAGGATCTGGAGGTGGAGGTGACCATGCTCGGAAGTTCCCAGTGCGAGTTGCACAGTTTGCAGGGCCATCAGTTGCATCTGCAATTCCATTGCGATCACAAATATAAACGCTTATTTGAACTAATTGTCCTTCGCTGAAGTTAGCGGCAGGGTTTGTAGTAACACTATAAACACCACCAGATTCAGTAAAAGAAACCTGAGATGAAGTTTCTGTATATGGGATTCCTGCTATAGAGAAGCTCAAAGAGTCAATGTTTACACCAGTTCGGTCATCTTTAAGCGAAAAAGTTATATTAGTATCAAGATCATTTCCAGAAGATCCGTTTGCAGGATTAATCAAACTCATCGTTGGAGCTTGTCTATCCGGGTCACAAAATCCACCGCTAATTTCATTGTTGTATCTATCGTGAAAACTTACAGTTCGTCCAACAGGAGCGGCTGTAATAAGCTCTATACCAAGTGCATTTGCAATTGTTGTGTAATCAGCTTCACCTAGTGGCACGCTGTAAGGTGCAAAGTTGAAAGTTCCTGAAGATGCAGCTGCGTTTGCAGTGAAATTAATAATTCCATACACACCTGTTCCGCTAAATTCGCCCGGCATCGTGAATCCATTAATCGCAATCATATTTGCAGGGATTCCTGATGGTGCGGGCATGTAGATAGGGAAAACGTCTCCGCCTCCACTTGAAGTTATAGCAACTTCGGCAGGGTTGTAATAAACGCCACTATCGGCAGCCGTTACGCCTACTCCTTCAGTATCCATCATGACGTTAATGCTTCCTGCACAACCTTTCACGATTTCACCAGGATTGCTTAGGGAAAACTTTGCTGCAAGCGCAGTAGATAGCATGTTTGTGAATAGCAGTACAAAAACAGTACTACTTATCAGAAATCTTTTTTTCACCGATATTTTTGAATTCATTTTATATTTTTTTAATTAAATTTTTAT
>JAHJMX010000105.1 GCA_018821175.1 Patescibacteria group bacterium | reverse complement strand
TGTAGTAGCTGGCTGCCCTAAATGGATATAACCAAGTCCTACTTCACTCAAGGTTTGTAGTTTCATTTTTACGACAGGAATCGCATTGAAAAATTCAAGCGCTTCGTCAACAGTCATATCAAGTACATCTGATATATTTTTCCCTCTATAAATAACTTCCAAAGCTTCGCGATTATACCTTTTACCCTTACAAACATCACAAGTTACATATATATCAGCTAAAAAGTGCATTTCAATTTTCTTCATTCCTTCCCCTCCACAAGCTTCGCAACGTCCACCTTTTACATTAAAACTAAACCTACCCGATTTATATCCACGCATTCGCGCTTCAGGTGTATTCGCAAAAAGGTCTCTAATATCAGTAAAAACGCCTGTGTATGTTGCAGGATTTGACCTTGGAGTCCGTCCAATCGGTGATTGGTCAATATTAATGATTTTATCTATATGTTCGATCCCCTTTACCTCTTCATGAGATCCGGGAATAGCTTTCGATCCGTTAATTTTCCGCCCGAGTGCTTTGACCAAAATATCATTGATCAAAGTTGATTTACCAGAGCCTGAAACGCCAGTTATTCCAATGAAAATCCCCAAAGGAATATCGACATCCAAATTCTTCAAATTGTGCTCTCTAGCTTGAATTATACTTATTTTCTTGCCGTTAGACTTACGCCTTTTTTTCGGGACTGGAATTATTTTTTTACCAGACAAATATTGCCCAGTAACAGAGTTCGGATTATCCATGATTTCTTGTGGCGTTCCATGTGCAACAACTTCTCCACCATGTTTCCCTGCCCCAGGGCCAATATCGAAAATATAATCTGCAACCATCATCGTATCAATATCATGCTCAACCACAATTACTGTATTTCCTAAATCCCTAAGCGTAATAAGAGTTTTGATTAACTTATCATTATCATTTTGATGTAAACCAATCGAAGGCTCATCCAAAACATACAAAACCCCAGATAGCTTAGATCCAATCTGAGTAGCAAGCCTAATTCTCTGAGCTTCCCCACCAGAAAGCGTATTGGCAGATCTATCTAAAGTTAAATAATTAAGTCCTACATTATCAAGAAACGAAAGTCGATTTTTAATTTCTTTGAGAATTTGATCAGCAATTTCCTGCTGCATTCTCGAAAATTTCAATTTTTGAAAGAAATTCATAGCCTTTTTTATAGACATATGAGTAACATCAATAATCGACTTATCCGCAATAGTAACAGCTAAAGCTTCTTTTCGAAGCCTTTCCCCATGACATTCAGGACAATCCAACACACACATAAATTGTTCTATCTTCTTCCTAATATAATCAGAATCTGTTTCGCGATATCTTCTCTCTAAATTCGGGATAACTCCCTCAAAAGTAGTAGAATAATCCCCTGAAAATGCGGCTCCTTCATTATTCCTATCTATAGACACTTTATATTTCTTATCACCGGTTCCATATAAAACAACATTCAACTCCTCTTCAGATAATGCGTTGATCGGAATATCCATAGAAAACCCGTAATGTTTCGCTACAGCTTCAAGGATTCTGTTATACCAAGTCAAATGCGAAGTTGTCGAAGACCAAGGCGCTATCGCCCCTTCTCCAAGCGTTAATTTCTTATTTGGGATAACCAACTGTGATTCGATTTCAAGCTTCGTACCAAGCCCATGGCACACAGGACAAGCCCCATGTGGACTATTGAAAGAAAAAGTTCTAGGTGAAATCTCTGGAATATTAACGTCACATTTTACACATGCAAAAAGTTCACTGTAGACATTTATCTTTCCGGAATCATTATTCATCACCATCATAATCCCATCGCCATACTTCAAAGCTACCTCAATAGAATCAGCTAAACGCGTCCTATCCGGGTTCGGAATGTCTATCTCTTGTCCAGATGACAATTTTTTAACTTTTTTATGAAAATCTTTAACAACAAGACGGTCAACTACAATCTCAATCGAATGTTTTTTATTTTCATCAAGTTCTGGAATATTTAAAACGCTAATAATCTCTCCATCAACTCGAACTCTCACAAAACCATCTTTTTTAATTTTTTCAAAAACCTTCTTATGACTTCCTTTTTTATCCTTAATAACAGGAGAAAGCAATAATATCTTATCTCCTTCCTTCATTTCTGCTATAGTATCTACGATTTGAGACACAGATTGTTTGGAAATAGCACCTCCACATTCCGGACAGTGCGGAGTCCCAACTTTCGCATATAAAAGCCGCAAAAAGTCGTAAACTTCAGTTACGGTTCCAACCGTTGAACGCGGATTACGAGATGCCGTTTTTTGATCAATTGAAATCGCAGGCGAAAGTCCATCTATGGAATCCACATCTGGCTTTTCCATAAGCTGCAAAAATTGCCTAGCATATGTAGACAAACTTTCAACATAACGACGTTGCCCCTCAGCATAAATTGTATCAAATGCTAAAGATGACTTCCCAGAGCCACTCAATCCAGTAAATACAACCAGTTTATCTCTCGGAATTTCAACATCAATATTCTTCAAATTGTGGATTTTTGCTCCCTTGACTATGATTTTATCCGCACCCATATTGAAGTTGTAATTTGTAAAAAGCGCAGCAGATAGAATATCATGCGTAAGCCACAAAAGCAAGGATTTAAAAGATCGCTAATTAAAGGACCAACTCACTAAGAACTAGTTCTGACAGGGATAACTTTCCCATACTTCTTAAGATTATCCTTTTCCTTGATGAGATGATCAAGAATTGCGTATCCCATAACCAAAAAAGGGATTATCATAAATGTCCATTCCATTTCGAGAATAATGTTGAAAAATGCATGTAAACCAGAAGCGAAAAATAAGCCTTCTAATATTTTTTCGTCATGAAACATAACACTGCGTTTCCAATGAAAATGTTTATGGAAAAATACAAGTATTGGATGACGGTTCTTGCGTATTGCACGCTTTAACACAGGATTTGCAAAATGAGCAACGCCATAAAAATATCCAAATATTCCAGAAAACATCACATGTGCAAATGTTGAGAAAAGAGATCTAAATACAAATGGAAAAAGTAAATTTTCGAATCCTCTTAGAAAAACTATATTATAAAAATAAATAGCATTTTCAACAAATGCGAATCCAAGCGCGGCAACAATAGAGAAAACTATAGCATCATCAACATTAGTCAGTATATGCTTATCTATAAGCTTAACCGAAAACATCTTTGAAATTTCCTCAATAATCCCAACAAAAATAAATGTTGCAACAACTGCCCAAGGGACCATCATAAACGACGAAAGGCCCAAAATATCAACATTTAAGCTACGTGTCCAAACAAAAGCATTGATCCAAGGGAAAAACTGCCACAAATATTTATAAATCAATAATGGAGTAACCGCAAGTGCTCCGCCAATAAAAGTTATAATAATCCATTTCCTAGACGCTTTGTACTTAGACAAAAAATGTCCACCCCAAAGCAAAATTGGTATAAACGCAAGCCCCGTACATAGTACGACAACTACAGTTTTTGAAACACTGAGAGCTGTATTCATGTTTGTTTTTTATTTTTACATGTTTATTATAACATGTTTTTTGAGTTTTGACGAGATTGAATGCCAATTAAAACTCCATACAGCCAACTAAAGTACTCTTCCGGCCTCTATTTCAAACACCGACGCATTGCCTAAATCAAAATCGTAATGAGTAGTCGTAACGAAAGATTGGAAATTACTAATCGTCTCTATTAAAAATTTTTGCCTGCTATTATCAAGTTCCGAAAAAACATCATCCAAAAGCAATATAGGTTTTCGACCAGTTTCTTTTTCGATATATGCAATTTCTGACAACTTTAACGCAATGACAATTGTGCGCATTTCACCCCTCGAACCAAACTCACTAATATCATGCCCATTGTAGTCAAATTTTATGTCATCTCTATGGACACCCTTCGTACTCTGTCCATAGCGCAAATCGTTATTTAAAGCGCTCTGGAGCCCTTTTAAATATGCTTCCTTTGTATCGTCATTCAACGTCAAAGATTGGACATATTTCATCGTGATTTTGTCACCTGTTTGTGAAATTTTATTATAATTTTCAGGCAAGACAGTATTAAAAAAATCAACTAACTGATTTCGCTTATTATTTATATATATTCCATACATTGCCACCTTATCATCCCACACTGTAAGTTCATCGATTTTTGCCTGTCCATCATGTATCAAAACCAGCAATTTATTCCTCTGCTTAATCAAACGGTTATAATTAACAATTGAATCAAAATACGCAGGGTCTGTTTGAGACAATATTGTGTCTACATATTTACGCCGCAAAGATGGCGACAAATAAAGCATATTCATATCTTCAGGGTGAAAAAGAACAGTATTCATTTGTCCAATAAAATCCTTTACGCCAACATCAACTCCATTTTTTCGCAAATTTTTCTTAGCAATCGGAGCAATACTCGCAAAAAATTCCAGTTTTAAATCGTTCCCCTCATACTTAGCATCCCCAACTATACGGGTAAAATCCTCGCCCCACTTAATCAGAGTGTTGTATTTAGGACTGCGGAATGATTTTGCAAGTGAAAGGAGCGCTATAGCATCTAAAAAATTCGTTTTCCCCTGAGCGTTGTTCCCAAAAAATAAATTAACATTTTTGTTAATATCAAATGTAGCATCAATTGAAGCGAAATTACGGAAATTTGTAAGTTGTATATGATTCAAACGCATCCTTCAAAACCTCTAAAAAATAACAGGCCAATCATACCAGTATGCACACTGCTTTGACAATATAATGGGTTTCGACTATCTTTTGAGAAGATTTATAAAATAATACTTAAATTTATGGCTAAAAAAACTTCTGCTCCGGAAGATCTAGAGAAAATGAGACATTCATGCGGACATGTACTTGCACAAGCTGTTTTAGACATGTTCCCTGAAGCAAAACTAGGAATCGGACCAGCTATAGAAAATGGATTTTACTATGATTTTGAGCTTCCACGTCCATTAATTCCTGAAGATTTGCCAATTTTGGAAAAGAAAATGAAGCATATCGTTAAACAAAATCAAAAATTCAAACAAGTTGAAAAACCAATACCAGAAAGTATTAAGTTTTTGAAGGAAACAAATCAAGATTACAAAGTAGAACTTGCAATAGAGCTTGAGAAAGATGGAGAAGAGTTTATTAGTTTTTACGAAAATTTGGACCAAAAAGGAGATATTAAATTTGTAGATATGTGCAAAGGGCCACATGTTGAGAATTCAAATCAATTAGGAGCTTTCAAGCTAACTCATATTGCAGGTGCTTATTGGCGTGGAGATGAAAAAAGACAAATGCTTCAAAGAATTTATGGAGCCTGCTTTTTAAATCAACAAGATCTTGATGAACATTTAAAAAAACTTGAAGAGGCAAAAAAACGCGACCACAGAAGGCTTGGATTAGACTTAGGTTTGTTTATGTTTGATGATGAAGTTGGACCTGGATTGCCACTTTGGCTTCCAAAAGGAGCCTTCATTCGTCATAAAATCATGGAATTTGCATTCAATACATACTTAGCAAGTGGGTATGATCCCGTTAGCACACCACACATTGCAAACGTTGCATTGTGGAAGCATTCAGGTCATCTAGATTTCTATGCAGATAGTATGTATGGACCAATCCAAATTGACGAGGAAGAATACAGGCTCAAGCCAATGAACTGTCCGCTACATGTCAAAATGTATAATCACACAATGCGAAGTTACCGTGATTTACCTTTCAGATGGACAGAAATGGGGACGGTTTATAGATATGAAATGAGTGGAGCCTTACATGGGCTCACTCGCGTTCGCGGATTCACTCAAGATGATGCACATATCATTTGTCGCCCAGACCAACTCAAGGCAGAGCTAGCAAAAGCGCTAAAATTAACATTATACATTTTTAAAGTATTCGGATTTAATGAATTTGAAATGAATGTAAGTGTCCGTGATCCTGAAAATAAAACGAAATTTATCGGCGAAGATTCAAAATGGGAACAAGCGGAGAATACATTGAAGGAAGTTTTGGAAGAATCTGGATTCAATGATTATGTGTATGATATTGGAGGAGCTGTATTCTACGGACCAAAAATAGATATCAAGGTCTCTGATGCAATTGGACGAAAATGGCAACTTTCAACAATTCAATTTGATTTCAACCTGCCTGCAAAATTTGGCATGACTTATGTTGGAGAAGATGGCCAAGATCACACACCATTCATGATTCATAGAGCCTTACTCGGGTCTATTGAAAGATTCTTGGGAGTTTTAATAGAGCATTATGCCGGAGCGTTCCCTGCGTGGCTTGCACCAGTGCCTGTTGTTATAATCCCAGTTGCAAAAACACATGAAGAGTATGCGCAAAAAATACATCAAGAAATGCGTGAAAAAGGAATTCGTGCAGAACTTTATGAGTCAAACGAAACTCTTGGAAAGCGTATCCGTGAAGCAGAAATGAATAAAATCCCTTACATGGCTGTAATAGGT
>JAHJMX010000104.1 GCA_018821175.1 Patescibacteria group bacterium | reverse complement strand
GTAAGTTTTTTCCCGCCTTTTATGATATATTTGTCCATGAAGTGAATTATTAAGGACTCGACGCGAGGCCAATTATATACCAAAAACTATGCTTAAGAAAATATTTCGTTCTCAAAAATCAGGCCAAGCTGCTTTTTTATTAATGATCGCTTCAGTGCTTAGTTACGCTGCAGGTCTTTTGCGAGACCGTACTTTGGCAAACACTTTTGGTGCAACTAAGTTTACAGATGCATATAATGCTTCTTTCTTAATCCCAGATTTTCTTTTTAATTTGTTTATTGCTGGAGCTTTGTCGGTAGCTTTCATACCAATTTTTGCGAGTTATTTGAAAACTGACGAAAAAGAAGCTGATAAAATTGCGAGCACGATTATAACATTTGGCACTTTGCTTTTAGGAGGCCTCGGCATTATTTTCTTTTTTTTGATGCCATATTTAGTCCCACATATTTTCACCAATCTAGACGCATCAAATCATGAAATGATAATAACAATGACACGAATTTTGTTAATTTCGCCTATTTTGTTCTCTATCAGCAATGCACTTGGAAGCATTCTGATTACACACAAACATTTTCTTGCATATGCGCTTTCTGGGTTTGTGTATAACATTGGAATTATCATTGGAATTGTTCTTTTCAACGAACAATTTGGGATTTATTCAGCGGCAATTGGTGCAATAATCGGAGCAGTGCTACATCTAGGCATCAGGCTTTTGAATATTTTTACAGTTGATTATAAATTTCAGCCTCAACTTTCTCTGAAACATGCTGGGATACGAAAAATTTTCAAATTAATGATACCAAAAACAATTCAATTAATTAGTTGGCAAGTTGTACTTTGGGTATACACAATTACAGCTTACAAGTTAGAGGAAGGAAGTGTTGCGGCCTTTAATTATGCTAGAAATTTACAAAGTTTCCCAGTAAGTTTATTTGGAATTGCTTTTGCTACAGCGATTTTCCCGTTTCTAAGTGATCACGCTCATAGCCAAGATACAAAAAGGTTTAGCGATGATTTTCAAATGTCGCTTGAGAAAATTTTATTTTTTGTTATTCCGGCGTCGCTTGGCATGCTTCTTTTACATAAGGAAATTCTGACGATTATTTTATTTGGAGGAGTATTTGATGAAGCTGCTTTGAATTTAACCGCAAGCGTACTTTTTATTTTCATACTTTCTATTCCGATTGAAAGTATGATTCATCTATTTGCACGAGCATTTTATGCATATAAAAATACTTTAATGCCGATGATTTTTGCATTAATTGCAACTGTATTTAATATTGGATTTTGTGTGTTCTTTGCAGAGAGAATAGGTATACAAGCCGTCTCGATGGCTTTTCTTGGAAGCACAATAATCCAATTAGTTTTACTGGGGATTTTTCTTGCAAAACATCTTGGAGAATTCAAGATTAAAGATTTCATTATCAAATTAATGCAAATTGG
This sequence comes from Patescibacteria group bacterium, assembly GCA_018821175.1. Classification (GTDB taxonomy): domain Bacteria; phylum Patescibacteriota; class Gracilibacteria; order UBA1369; family PNNO01; genus JAHJMX01. The sequence continues at coordinate 1,883 of JAHJMX010000104.1, read as the reverse complement.
AATTGCTGCGACGGCAATGAGTTTGGCGGTTATTTATATTCCACAATTTATTTCAATTTCATTTTTGACCTTACAAATAATCCGCGTTATAGTAGGAACCTCGATATATCTCGCTTTAGCGTTGATTTTCAAGTGTAAGGAACTTACCTTTTTCTCGGATATTTTTAAAAAAATTACCACTAAAAACCGTGTATAGACCTAATCAACCTACAAACAAAAAACAAAATATCGCTAAATTATTTCTTTTTGGCGCAATTGGCCTTGTGCTCGGCGCAGGTGTAATAACATATCCAAAAGTTATTGCATATATGGAACGCATGCAGCTTGAAAAGGAAAATTCGAAAATTTTAACGGAAATTTTGCAAGACGACATTGTTGGAAAAACAATAGAAAATATACAAAATATTCCAGATGAAGTTGAAGCAGAATTGGCAATCCCTGTCGTAATTTTGGAAAATGCATATTTGGAAGTTCCATTTATTTGCCAAGCGCCACTTCAAACTGAAGCAAATTGGGTTTATCACGAAGAGAGTTGTGAAGAAGCTGCTCTTTTGCAAGTCCAGTATTACATTGAGGGGATTAAAGACGTAAATCAACAAACAGCAAATGACACAATCCTTGATATGATCGCATGGCAGAAAGAAAACTTTGGTGAACATAAAGATCTTTATGCAAAAGATATGAAACTTTTTATTCAAGATTATTATGGATATGAACCCGACGAAGTTGAGGTAATTTTTGATGTAGAAATCACAGATATAAAAAAGGCTATATCTAGCGGGTATCCAGTAATTGTCCCAATTATGGGCGATATTTTGCAGAATCCGTATTATCCATATCCGGGATATCATATGCTAACAATCATTGGTTATACGCCAGAAAAAATCATTACAAACGACGTTGGAACAAGACGTGGAAAAGATTTTAGTTATACGTACGACAAATTTATGCGGGCACTTGATGCCGCTGGTGGAGACATTGTTATCATTAAAAAGAAACCAATCCATCCAGTAATAGAAGAATTATAATTGGTTTGTATAAAGTGTTATTTTTGTATATTATCGCTCCCTAATAATTGTCGGGTTTATGTCAAAAGCAAAACGCAAAAAAAAGATCGCTAAAAAAACTTCAGCCAAGAAGAATTTTTCGCAACAGAACAAAATAATTGCAAAACAAAAGCAACAAATAGTTCCTGCTAAAACGACACCTAAAAAGGAAACAGTTGTTACAAAAAAAACTACTGCAAATTCAAAACTTTCTGAAAAGGCTGAACTTAAGTTTTTACGAGAAACAGAGAACTATTTGAAAAAGGCTAAAATTGCAGAAAAACACAGAAAAACAAGGAAAAATGCGGTAAAAAAAGTTTCTTTTGTTAAAAAACATTTATTTGCATTTGATACAAAAGCCTTGAGTATAATTGCGTTTTTTATATTAATTTTTGGGGCTTTCAGTATTCAGGCTGTACTTTCTAGAAATAGTGGAATCCAAAATTTACAAACAAATATAGCAGGTGCAACTAGATCTTCAGCAATGGAAGCTTTTGAAATTTCTCAAGATTATAACGTTATAGCAATAGATAATGGAAGTTATTATGTTCATCCAGGCGAAACAGATGCGAAAATTTTTGCATTTGCTGTAGATAATAAAAAAACTGGACTCATTATGAAAGAACTAAGATTATCAAAACTTGGCGAACTTGAAGACAGCGATTTTGTGAAAGCGAAATTATATGAAGGAGAAAATATTATATCTGAAGCAACTATCCATAACAGTGAATTTTATTTCCGTGAGTTTACTTCAAGTATTCAGGAAGGAACTTACAAGGAATATACCGTCAAAGTTGATATGAACCCAGAACTTATGGCTGGAGCAAGATTCAGGTT
>JAHJMX010000103.1 GCA_018821175.1 Patescibacteria group bacterium | reverse complement strand
AGGATGAAATTGGTACGCCTTATTCAATCACAGTTGATTACGACACACTTGATGATAATACTGTGACAGTGCGTGATCGCGATTCTGCTGAGCAAGAACGTGTTAAAATTGATGATTTGAAGAATTTCCTTGAGGACAAAATTTCTTAAGAAAAAGTTTAGATTTCTTTTAAGTTTTAATGGCAAACTTTTGTCATGTCATTAAAACCGAGGGAAAAATTAGAAAAATTTGGGCCAAAAGCATTGAGTAACAGCGATTTGATAGCTACTATTTTGGGGCATGGAACCAAGAAAGAAAATGTTTTTGACTTAAGTAGGCGTATTTTGAGTGATTATGGAAAAACACCACTTGTACATCTGCAAAGCATTGAAGAATGCCAAAAACTTTTTGATATTGGGAAAGTTCAGGCAATCAAATTAATTTCATGTTTTGAAATTGGCCGTAGATTTTTTCAAACAGACAAAAAACAAGTTTCTATTATGAATGCTCGCGATGTTTTTAAGCGTTTGCAGCATATGACAAAGCTAAATAGGGAGTATATGTATGGGCTTTACCTAAATACTCGTAATATAGTTGTGAATGAGGAGATTCTTTCAATCGGGACTCTTGAAGGGGCTGCTGTTCATGCGCGTGATGTGTTTTATCCGGCTATCCAACATCATGCATATACAGTAATCCTTGTACACAATCATCCTTCTGGAGACCCAAATCCAAGTCAGGCAGATATTTATTTAACTCAAGAAATCCAAAAAGCTGCAAAAATCTTGCGGATTTCACTTTTAGATCACGTTATTGTTAGCAAAAATGGATATTTCAGTTTTAGCGAAATGAGCAAAAGCATCAATGTCTTATAATGAGACTTTTATGTTTACAGCTAGATTGTTTTTTTGGCTTTTTTGTGCTAAAATATAGAGAATTTAAAAATAAACAACAAAATAAACCTAAATGGAACTTATATATACAATTTTGAAATTGGCAATTGTACTTGTCCTTGCATACATGTTTCTGCGTTATGCGATCTGGTTTATGCGTTATTTAGTAAAGTTACGTGTTGCTAAAACACTTGTATATTTACGTATAACTTTACCAAGAGCTGACACTCAAAAAGACAAGGATCAACAGGTAGAAAAAGATTTCCGTGAAAAAATTGGAGTCATGGAACAATTTTTCCGTAATATGCATGAAATTAGGGAACTTAATTTGATGAATAGAATCAGGACTATTATTTTTGATACAGATATGGTTTCATTTGAAATCGTTGCTATTAATAAAAGTGTTAATTTTTATGTTGTTACTGCTCCGCGATACGAAGAGTTAATAATCAAACAAATCACTGCATATTATCCTGATGCAGATGTGCAAGTTACTGATGCCTATGATATGCAACCGAAAGGTCATTATCTAAGAGCTTTCTATGCTTATTTAGTAAAAGATTTTTGGTATCCTATCAAAACATACAAAAAAATCGAAAACGATCCATTGAATAACTTAACAAATGTTCTTTCTAAGTTAGAAGCTGATGATAAGGCAGTTTTTCAATTTGTAATTAGTCCACGGTCGCCTCAATGGAATAAAAAAGCCGAGAAAATGGGGACACAGCTTTTCTTGGGAAAGAAAAAAGGTGGGGGATTCATTAAAATCCCTATTCTCGGGTGGATTTTTAGTATTTTCACAGGATTATTCTTTGGTTATGACAGTATGAAAAAGAATTCTCCAACTGGTGCTCCAGAGGGGAGTCAATATGTGCGTATGCTTCAAACAACAGAAGAAGTTGCGAAACAGATTGGAGAAAAATCTGGCCAAGTTGGGTTCGATGTTACCATCCGCATTTTGGCATGTTCGAAAGTTAAATCTCAGGCTCTTGAAATTAGTAATAGCATGATGCTTGCCTTGAATCTATTTAAAGATGCTGCGATGAATTGGTTTCAGACACGACGTATTTTATTTATTGATGCGTTAAATAATAAGTTGATGCTTCATGCATTCAAGAATCGTTTTTTTGATTTCAGACCATTCCCGCTAATTAGCGAAAAAAAATGCTTATTAACGCCAGAGGAACTTGCGAGTTTATTTCATTTTCCAAGTAGCAGATATAATTACACACCAGTGATTAACTGGCTTCAATATAAAGTTGTTTCTGCACCACTTGATTTGCCACAAGGAGGGATTTATCTCGGGAATAATGTTTATCGTGGGAAATCACGAAAAGTGCATATTTTGGCAGAGGATAGGACTAGACATCACTATATAATCGGGAAGTCTGGTGCTGGTAAATCTGTATTTATTAGTTTTATGGCACGACAAGATATTCGTAATGGAGATGGAGTTTGTGTAATTGATCCACATGGAGATTTAATTGAAGATATTTTAACTTATATCCCTAAAGAAAGGGCGAAAGATGTAATCGTTTTCAATCCAGCTGATCAAGAACGCCCAATGGGACTTAATATCTTGGAAGCAAATACTCCTGAAGAACAAGACCTTGCTTCAAGTCAGGCAACTGAAATTTTCATTAAACTATTCGGAGATGAGATTTTTGGACCACGTATTCAACATTATTTTAGAAATGCATGTTTAACTTTGATGGAAGATCCGGAGGAAGGGGCTACATTAATTGATGTACCGCGAATTTTCGTTGATGATGATTTTATGAAATATAAAGTTTCAAAAGTAAAAAACCCAGTGGTTAGATCTTTCTGGGAACATGAATACGCGCATACTGGTGAGCGTGAAAGGCAAGAAATGATTCCATATTTCTCTTCTAAATTTGGACCATTTATTACAAATTCAATTATGCGTAATACGATTGGTCAAACTAAGTCTGCATTTAATGTAAGACAAGTTATGGATAATAAGAAAATTCTATTAATTAATCTTGCAAAAGGTAAAATTGGGGATTTGAATACTCAACTTTTGGGGCTTGTAATAGTTGCTCGTATCCAGATGGCGGCTATGAGTCGAGCAGATATGCCACAAGATCAACGAAAAGATTTTTATTTGTATGTGGATGAGTTCCAAAATTTCGCAACAGATAGTTTCTGTTCAATTCTTTCTGAGGCTAGAAAATACCGCCTTTCATTGATTATGGCTCATCAATACATTAAACAGCTTGAGAAAAAACAAGACACTTCAATCCGTGATGCCGTATTTGGTAACGTTGGAACGATGATGTCATTCAAGGTTGGTGCGGACGATGCACAGTATATGGCAAAGGAGTATGCTCCAGTTTTAACTGAATCTGATGTTCTTGGTATCGCAAATTACAAAGCATATATCAAATTAAATATCAACAACTCAACTTCAAGACCATTCTCGCTTGAAACAGTTTATGATACTACTGGGCAAAGTAATAAAATCGCAGAAATTGTTAAGCAGTATTCCCGTATGAAATATGGTCGTAAACTTGAGTTTGTAAATCAGGAAGTAGCAGCCAGAATTGGGATCGATCTTACGTAGACAAAATGTTGATTTTTCTTATATTTGAGAGGATAATCAACAAGGTCAGATTTTTAATTGAAAACATGAAAAAGTTCTCTGTATTACTTGTTTTAATTGGTGTTTTTTTATCTGGATGTAGCGATATTTCGGTGAATGATGAACTAGATGTACCTGCAGATATTGATATTGTTTATTCAAAGGGGAATGCAAATGCAAAATTAATTATAACTGAATATAGTGAATATGATTGTTCGTTTTGTGCACGTATGACTTTGGAAGTTGTGCCAAAATTACAGGATGATTATTTCGAATCTGGAGATGTGCAATTTATTTTCAAGGATTTTCCACTACAAAATAATACGAATTCACAAATGGCAAGTGAAGCTACTTATTGTGCTGGTGAACAAGAAGAGGGGAAATATTGGGAAATGCATGTGAAATTATTTGAAAAAAACAATAAATTGGGGAAAGAAGATATATTGAAATATGCCGAAGATTTAGGGCTGAACGTTAGTGCTTTAAGTACTTGCTTGGAACAAAGAAAGTATAAAAATCTTGTATTACGAAACAAACAAGATGGACTTAAAATTGGTGTCAAGGCAACACCAACTCTTGTTATTCAAAATGTAGAAAATGGATCAGATCCTGTGCAAGTTGAAGGAGTACAACCTTACGAAAATTTGAAGAAAATAATTGAGATCGAGCTAAAAAAATAATCTACTTGGAAATTTTTACCACCATACATCCTTCATTCCAGTAATGTATGAAATAATATTTGCTGTAAGTGCAAGGATGGCAGATAAAAGGAATATTGCGATTATATAGTTTGTTTCTGGAATAATGATAGGGGAAGCAAGCAATAATGCTCCAACAACATAATCAATTTGATCTGCAATAATCCATGGCGAGCCACTAGTAATACCAATACGCCTTTTAAGGAAACTTTTAATTAAATCTCCCAGTAGAGTTCCAAATCCAAGTAAAAATCCTAAGATAAGGCTTGTTTGTAAATCATAATTTATCAAACTTATACTTTGTATATAGTCAAAATTTTGTAATAAAAATTGGATAAACCCAACAATAACAGCTCCTCCAGTTCCTATCACAAAGCCTCGGATTGTTTTTGAATGACCAAATAATGGTTTTTTTCCAAGCATACAGCCTCCGTCTACTGGAGTTGCAAGGCAAGGGAGGAAATTAAAATGATTACCAAGGACTGGTAGTGCATCAGCGGCGTAAGCTGGAAGCATAAAGTATAAAGCTGATATAATTAATTCAAGCACGTCAAAAAGATTAGAGTCAAATAAGTATAAAAATGGTGGCAGGGGTGGGGATCGAACCCACGACCTCGGGCTTATGAGTCCCGCGCTCTAACCGACTGAGCTACCCGGCCACGAAATCGAGCTAGTTCATTCTAATTATACATAGAACTAAGATCAAGAGGTTTTTTATATATAGAAAAATATATAGATAGGACAAGGCGGCTCCGACTCAAGAAGAGTCGGGCCGCCTAAAAAAATGTTTTGTTGCTGAGTGCTAAGTTCCATTATCGGAATTAGCCTCAAACAACTGTTGTTGTGTTGTTGTGTTGTTGTTGTTTTCCAAGATCTTTGCAATCAATTGGCCGATGAATATGAAACTCATCAGCATGATTGAACTGGTTAAGGTGTATTTCCCTACCCAGGTAAAATACAGTCCAACCGAAAGCAAGCCAGCCATTACAAAAGCAAGGACTGTATTCAGGAGAAGGAAAATAGAAATTTTCGTCCATCTTCTTTCATTTGAAACTGTCTCAAGGATACGTTTATCAAAACGTTCCTTGATTATGGCTTCTTTCCTATTAAGTTTCTTTATTCTGACATTAATCCGAGCCAGAATTCTGTCCCTCCTGTTCTTCAGTTTGTCTATTGGATCTTGTTTTGTAAAGACAAAAAGATACAATCTGACAAACCAGAACTTTCTAGCGATCCCATGACCTCTAGCACCAATGTAAAATCCTATGCTGTAATCTACCAGTGTAGAAACAGTTATTAACAGCATAGAAATGGGGATTGTCACTACAGGGTAAATTGCGGCAACCAATATGGTCAAGAATACTACAAATTTTTCGGAAGAATTTTTATAATTCTTCATTAAAAACTTGTCACGGGCAAAGATTAGGTTGAGAAAAAGTATACAACTCAATACAGCAATCAAAATCCACGCCGATTTTTCATGCCAGTATTGTGCTACATACAGTAATCCTCCGCCAAATCCAATCACATTCGTCCGGAATTTCCCCATAGAAGATGTCTTAAACTGAACATTATATTTTTT
>JAHJMX010000102.1 GCA_018821175.1 Patescibacteria group bacterium | reverse complement strand
TGTAATTGGTGTTTTTGGAAAGCTTTCTACGGGGTCTTTTTTAGCTGGATCATTTTTAGCTGGTTCATTTACAAAAGCCATTGTTTGATTCACAGCTTGATTAGTTTCTATTTGTTCGCTATTTATTCTTTTCGGTGTAGCTGGTGTTATTACAGGAAATCCTGGAACAGAAATTGTTGCTGCCCGTTCGATGGTATCTCTTTGTGTAGGGGCCCATCCAGGTGGAGGTGGCGGTGTTGATAAAATCTCACTTCCCTTTATATCAGGTTGAGATTTTTCTGCAGGAGGAGGCGGTGGGGGGATTGTCCCAATACCAATCATTGTTTGTGAATTGGCAGGATTTCTTGATTCTTCCATATTATGAGCGCGTTTAATATGTTTTTAAAAGGAGTTGATTATAAAACTTTCGCCTAGCAATGTCAAGCTATGTATGGTTCTATATCTCCACGAAATTACAACGGGTTTTTCTAGAAAAGATTACAGGAATTAAATTGATTTTCCCGCGGACGGGCATATATTATTAATTAAACATTGGTCGCATTTTGTTTTGTGTGCAGTGCATAATGCTCGTCCGTGGTGTACTAACATATGCGAAAAAGTATCCCAATCATTTTGTTCGAATAATTTCATCAAATCTTTTTCAATCTTTTCTGGATTTTGTTCTTTTGTAAGTCCGAGGCGGTTTGTAATTCTTTTTACATGAGTATCAACAACTACTCCCTCATTTTTTTTAAACCAAACAGATAGGACTACATTTGCAGTTTTGCGAGCTACTCCAGGCAAAGTAATTAAATCACGCATATTATCTGGAACTTTTCCGTTAAATTTTTTCATGATTTTGATTGCAGCTCCCTGGATATTTTTGGCTTTATTGTGGTAAAAACCTGTCGATTTCACCATTGTTTCAAGGGCAGTAATGTCGCATTTTGCAAAAGCCTCAATATTTGGCAATTTTTCGAAAAGTGGGGGAGTGACCATATTCACTCTTTTGTCTGTACATTGAGCAGATAGAATAGTCGAGACTAGTAGCTCCCATGCATTGTGGTGTCTTAATGCGCAAGTTGCCTTTGGATACATTTTTTCAAGTCCATCGAAAATTTTCTTTGCTCTTTCTTTCTTTTTTGCAAATGATTCCATGATCATTCATTTATTAATGATTCATGAAGTATTCTACATTTCTCCTATAACTTTCACAACGACTCTTCGGCTTTGATGTCTTCTGGTTGCTCGACAAAATCTTTTAAATATGAAGGAATATATTCTTCGCCGAGTTGATCCAATGGAAGAACTAGGAGTGGATCAATGTGTTTACCATTTTTCATAACTTCGAAATGCAAGTGGGCTCCTGTTGTCAACCATCCTGCACCTTTTGTTCCAGGTGTTCCTCCAGATAGCGCTACGATTTCTCCAGCGAGGACAATATCACTTTCTTCAACAAGTACTGCGCTTACATGCCCAAACACAGTCAAAATACCATTTTTGTGGGCTAAAATTAAATAACTGTAACTTGCATCAGCATTATCACGGACTTTATAAACAACTCCATTAGCAGGAGCGCGTATTGCTGTTCCTTGCGAGACAGGAATGTCGATTGCATTGTGTGGGATGCCGAATGTTGCCAGATAGCCTGCATCATGAAAATATGCACTGATTCCACGGCTTGTTGATACTGGCCAATTCAATATTTCTCCGTTTGCATATTCTCCACTAGTTTCAAAATCGTAAATTGCCCTAACATTAGGGGTAATAAGATTTTTGTAATTATCTGGGTTAAAGTTCTCCCCATCTTGCGCGATTTTTTGCCTTACAAAAGCAAGATTTTCGCTAAGAGCGTTCATTTCAGCAACAAGCCCAAGTTGCTCGCGTTTGGATTGAGCGATCAATTCACGATAAATTTCTTCTTCTCCTTTAGTTTGCGTAAGCAAGTCTTCTTTGGCTTGTCTTTGTACTTGGATTGTTTTCTTTTCTTCAATTAATTGCGAATTAAGCCTGGCAAGTTTTTGCCATGTGTCTTCAAGTTCCAATTGTTGTGCTTCTAGTCCAGCTTTAAGCACATCAATTTTATTAAAAATATTTTGTCCGGTTTGTTCAAGAATTGTTAAATATTGAATTTCTTTAAAAGTTTCGCCGATAGATTCGTCGCCAAGTAGTAATTTCGCAACACTTACATTTTGGCTGCTCCCTTTGTCGTAAAATGAATTTTCCTGTAAATAAAGTAGCTTTAAGTATTCTTTTGAAAGCATTTTTTGGTTTTCCAGCTCAATTTCTTTAATCTGGATTTCCTCGGTCAAAAGCCCAATTTGTGTTTCCTTCTGTGCAATTTGCTTTTCTACATTGTGAATTTTTATTTCTGTATTATTGATCAATTGATCCAAATTCGCGATTTGGTCCTTGAGTGTTGTGATAGCTTCTGTTACTTGAATAAGTTTTTCCTTTGCATCATTCACATTTCGTCCAATTTCATAATAATCATTTTTTGTATTTTGGAGTTGTTGTCTCAATTTCATTAGAAACAGCTCATTCTGGTCGCTTAACGCAGCCTGATCATCTGCAAGTACGTTCCCAATTGAAACAACTTGAAAAGTAGCAATCAATATTGCGATCAAAAATTTCTTGAATTTTCCTTTTGTGCTCCTCATTTTTGCTATTAGTTTTTGTA